>JANQEV010000041.1 GCA_028278145.1 Chromatiales bacterium
TGGGTTTGCGCCAAATGGCGCGCTCGCTGTGTTGTGGCGCTTGCCGTATAGCTATGGCATGCGGCCTGCGCACCACGCCTTGCGATCATCGCCATTTGAACTCAAACTCGGCTCATCAGCGAATTAATCAGAGGCTCCCTTAATCAGTAATTATAGCTATGTTACTGATATTAGCCGTATATCTAATATTCTGGATACACAAGCCACCTGTATTAATAGTAGGCATAAAAAACCCGCTTCCCAAACAGGAAACGGGTTGTTCCGAACTTTTGTAAGAATTAGTCCTTATTGATGGATTGATAGTATTCCATCAGGATATCAGCCACCTCAGGACGTGAAAACTCTGGAGGCGGAGCCATGCCCTGACCCAGCATCTCACGTACCTTGGTACCTGACAGCAGTACGAAATCTTCTTTGGAGTGATCTGGTGCATCACGCATCATAACCACGCGATTCAGACGCTTGGAGTAGGCTGTATGGTCGGCATTGAAGATCTCGATCTCCAACGCACCCTCAGGTACCTCCTCATCAAAGATGGTCTGAGCATCAAAGGCACCGTAGTAGTCACCAACACCGGCATGGTCACGGCCAATAATGAAGTGAGTAGCTCCCATATTCTGGCGGAAGTAGGCATGCAGCACCGCCTCACGAGGACCGGCATACAGCATGTCGAAACCATAGCCACTGATGGATACGGTGTTTGGTGGGAAATAGAGCTCGGCCATCTTACGAATGGCGGCATCACGTACCGGGGCTGGGATGTCACCCGGCTTCAGCTTACCCAGCAACATGTGGATAACCACACCATCACCCTCGATTGCATCCATTGCCATCTTACACAGCTCTTCGTGGGCACGATGCATTGGGTTACGGGTCTGGAAAGCAACAATCTTCTTCCAGCCACGCTCAGTGATCTCATTACGGATCTCTACCGCAGTACGGAAGGTATCAGGAAAGTCATCCTGGAAGTAACTGAAGTGGAGTACCTGGATCGGACCGGATACAGCAATGCGGCCCTGGCTGTTGAAAGCAGCCACACCTGGGTGATCCATGTCCAGAGTACCATATACCTTCTCGGTCATGAGCTGCATCTGCTCATCACTTACCTCTTCAATCGCGGTAATATCCATGATTGCCAGAACAGGGTTGTTTTCCATATTAGGATCACGCAGGGCAATGCGCTTTTTATCCTTAATAGCGTCAACGTTGTCCAGCAGACAGAGGACTGGCACCGGGAAGAATGACCCATCAGACATCTGCATATTCTGGGCACAACCAACAGCGTCGCCAACGGTCATAAATCCTTTCAAAGGGGTAAAGTAACCGCCACCCATCATTACTGCATTACCTGCAGCCTGAGAACTGATTGTTACTGATGGCAGAGACTCTGCTTCATGCAACAACTCATGGTGCTTCTCAGTGTCATAGACAAACAGGGGTGTCAGGGTATCGGAGCCGATTGGTTTGATCATGAACATTATCTCCTTCAAATCTCTTTTGCTCAGGAATTACGAACAGTTTCCATGCTACCGGCTTGAAACAGTCAGTCGTAAAATCATTATCCATCTGACTCCTAATATCTAGGATCAATCGAATAATGCCTAATCACAAAAGTATTTGATATATATTATCTACTTGTTTTAGTTAACTTTATTGCGATTAAATACGTATAACGTTTTGCTAATGTAGCATAGCCTATCACAACAGGCTGCACACCCCCCCTAAGATTTTGTTATAGATACCAACACAATTATTATGATTACCGTTACTTTGTAGGGGTATAGGAGTGGCAGGTGCCTGCCAAAACAGGCACCCGCCAGAGCGGGACTGCTCTAGTTGGAAGTGGCGCCAGATTTCAGCGTAATTCTCTCCCTGTTTCTATCCAGGGTCTTTTTACCCACCCCTTTTACCTGCAGAAGCTGCTCCAGGGAGCTGAAACTACCATGCTGGTTGCGGTATGCCACTATGGCCCTGGCCTTGCTGATCCCTATCCCATCCAGGCTAGTAGCTATGGTCTTGGCATCGGCACTATTTAGATCAATCATGCCGGCTGCAGCAAAGCCAGTGGTGAACATCAGAGTGAGTAGTGCAAGAATCCTTGTCAGACGTAACATGTCGTTTTCTCCTTAAAAGTGTTGTATTTCCATGTGGTTGCCCGATACCTTTCAGGCAACGCATCCATCCAGGATGCATGGACACACTAGTCGTACTGACAAGTTATGTCAATGTGTGGCTCTTAGGTAGGTTTCAGGCAATCTCTGACTGGATATCACGTAGTGCCTGTAGTGGATCCTCTGCTCCAGTGATTGGGCGTCCAATCACCAGATAATCTGCTCCATTGTGGATGGCATCTGCAGGGGTCATCACTCTTTTCTGATCATCCTGCACTGCAAAGGACGGTCTCACACCAGGGGTGACCAGGCGAAAGCTATCACTCACCTGTGGCCTTACCTGCTGCGCCTCCAGCGGCGAGCAGACAATCCCGTCCATACCGGAAGAGTCAGCCAGCTGGGCCAGACGCAAGACATTTTCGGCCGGGCTACCTGGATAACCGATCTCTGTAATATCATCCTGGCCCAGACTGGTGAGAATGGTTACAGCTACCAACAGCGGTGGCTCCTGCATCTGCTGTAACCGGTTACTTGCGGCCTCCATCATCCTGCGCCCACCAGATGCATGTACATTGGTCATCCAGACACCCAGATCAGCTGCTGCTGCACAGGCTGCAGCCACGGTGTTAGGGATATCGTGGAATTTCAGATCCAGAAACAGCTCAAATCCTTTACCTATCAACTGCTCAACAAATTGCGGCCCCAATCTGGTGAACATCTCTTTCCCAACCTTCAATCTACACAGTTGTGGATCAAGACCAGATACCAATTCCAGCGCCGGTCCTGACTCTGGATAATCCAGTGCTACAATTATGCGTGGCCCAAGGTTGCTTGTTGTCACTCTTTATATCCCCTCAATACTTCTATACTCAGACCTGTGTAGGAACCGGCTTGATACTGCTCCACTTATTACAGCTAGGACACTGCCAGTGCATGGTTTTAGCATTAAAGCCACAGGTAACACACTTATACGCCGGGCTGTCATCCAGCAATTTGTCCAGCAGGCGGCGCAATAATAACAGCATCTCGGAGTTAATTATGGTTCCGTCATCTGGCTCCATCGCTACCAGCTGATACAGGCCATCCAGACTTGGATGCTCCTTAAGATACTCTTTCAGATAATAAACCGCAGCGGTATCACCATCTTCTTCCCTGATTATCTGAGTAAGAGAAATGGCTTCCACCATCCCTTTATTCGTCTGAACCAACTGTTCCAGATACTCCCGGTAAGTTTCACCATCTGCACTGTTTTCATAACACTCTTTTATGGATGGAAGCACTACCGGTAGATACTCAGGACTATTGCGGGCAATTGTATTAAAGGCCTTTGTGGCTGCCTTATAGTTCCCCTTGGACTTCTCCATTTCACCCATGAGAATTGCGGCACGTGCAGACTCCCTGTTACAGGCATAGGCCTGTTGCAGATAATCTGCAGCCAGAGTCATATCCGCAGCCGCATGTGCCTCTTCTGCCAACTCGCAATAGTAGTGAGAACATTGATCATTTAACTCCTCACCGGTTATGGATTCCAACTGGCTGGCAGTGCGTAGAGATTTATCCCACTCTTTTTCCCGTTCATAGATTACCAGCAAGTTGGCCAGCGCCTGTTCCCTATGCAGGTTTGACTCTGTCAGTTCCTGAAACAGGCTCTCAGCCCGGTCAAACAGACCTGCACGCATATAGTCCTGTCCCAGTTCCAACAGTGCCTGGGCCCGATGTTCATGCTTCAGGGTTGGTCTGGCAATCAGATTCTGATGAATGCGTATGGCCCGGTCCACTTCACCGCGGCGACGAAACAGGTTACCCAATGCTAGATGCGTTTCCACGGTCTCACTGTCCACTTCCAGCATATGGACAAAAACATCAATTGCCTTATCCGGCTGCTCATTAAGCAGGAAGTTCAGCCCCTTGTAATAATCGGGGTTTCGTTCAGGGCTGAGTGATTTTTTATCACTATCGCTGCGTTTTGCCGCTATCCATCCGGATGCGGCAGCTACAGGTAAGAGCAGCAGCAATAGCTCCATCATGGAATATGTTACTCCTTGAGGGGGATGGCCCGAAGGTTTTCTACCTCTTCAGAAACCACTTTTGACTTACGCCTGAGCTCCGCATTTTCCCGTTTCAGACGCAGGATACTACCGGTAGCAGATAACATACCCGCTAAGGCACCGAGAATAAGTGTGGCAATCAGAAGTAGAGAGAGCGGTAGATCCAGGTTCCCAAAATAGTAATTCAGAGTAACGCTGTCACCATTCTGTACAGCAAATGCAGCTCCAATAATAATTAAAACCAGTATTATCAGCAGCTTGATTAAACTCATGCCTGTGTCTCCGAAATATATGTCTTTGAGACACTATCATACTCGGTGTCTATCCAGCACCGCCAGATATTTATACAGACACAGTGTATTTAAATATAACAGCCGGTAAGGCGTTACTCATTTTCAGGCATAGTCATCCAGCAAGCCGGAACTTGTGTAGTAGGTTGTTTGTTCCTCTTCCTCTGGCATAGCTTCATGCTGCTCGGCCAGCAACTGCTCCGCATGTCTATCTTCTTGCTGCTGCGACAGTTCTGATCGAGCACCATGCTGGGCATTCTCCCGGTGACTCACATCCACATTCACCAATTGCATGTTACTCTCAGCCAACATTTCACGCAGACGTGGCAATGCCGCCTCCAGAGCCTCTTTAACCACACCATGCTGTGCAATCATATTCACACTGGCTTGATCATTCTGTACCGACAGCTGGACCTGGATCGGACCTAGATGGGGGGGATTAATACGTATGGATGCGCCCTGCATGCCCTTCCCCAGCATCCACATGATGCGTTCTCCCATGGCCTCACCCCAGCCCTGCTCACCCATAGGTGGAGCGATGGCAAGAGGTTGCGTAGATGCGGTACTTACCTGAAAGTTAGGCATTTGTGCCAAACCGCTGATGGCAGTATTGAGATTGGGAACAGCGGATCCGGCACTTTCACTACCGATAGCCGCCGGTACAATCGCCTTGGGTATAGCGTCGATCACCGGAAACTCGGTCTTTACAGTCTGTATCAACTCCTGAATATGCTTACCAGGAGTGTTGGTTGCTGCATCACCAGCCTGGGTCATTGTTGCACTGAAATGGCGCCCCAGGGTATCCAGGGTACGGGCAGATGAATCTTTTAGCTGTTGGGAAAGAGTTTCACCCAGACGTTGAGCCGAGGCCACAAAAGGTGCCACCACCTGGCTCTCCAACCTGGCAAACTCATCCATTATCTCTGGAATGGACACAGGTAACTGGACAATAAGCTCATTATCAGGGGTAAACTTTGCCGATAGCGGCAAATCCTTGCCGGATTCAAGCAGTTCCCCAATCTTGGCGAACTCTTCTCCTGACAGGAGCTTTTTCAGTTTTCCAATGGTCTCTGACAGGAGGTGTTCATCGGCCAGTATATCCTTGAAACCCGCTTCTGCATTGGGTTCAGAGCAGTTACATACAGGTTTCTCTGACGCACTACTGGCAACTGATGCTAACTGGAGTTCTGGACTAGATGTGGCTGGCAAAGGTGTGCTCATATACTGACCTCGACTGAAAAACAGTTTCTCTGGTCAGTAAATTGCAAATCATGTGCCAGCTGCAGCTACTGGTAATCGAGCCGGTGTTATGTCTATCTCAGCCCTAGTACATCCTGCATATCATACAGACCCTTGCCCTGCTGCATAATCCATCCAGCGGCCCGTACTGCACCGTTAGCAAAGGTCATGCGGCTGGATGCCTTGTGGGTTATCTCAACCCGCTCCCCAGTGGCAGCAAACAGTACAGTGTGATCACCCACCACATCACCAGCCCGAATTGTTTCAAAGCCGATGGTCTGACGGTCTCGTTCTCCCGTAATACCTTCCCGACCATATACCGCACACTTTGATAGATCTCGTCCCAATGCATCGGCCACCACCTCACCCATACGCAGGGCGGTACCGGAAGGAGCATCGACTTTATGGCGGTGATGGGCCTCAATCACCTCTATGTCCACACTATCACCCAACACCCGTGCCGCAATATCCAGCAGTTTGAAGCAGAGATTCACCCCGACACTCATATTGGGCGCAAACATGATGCCGATATCAGATGCGGCCTGTTTCAGCACCGCTTTCTCATCTTCACTGAGTCCGGTAGTGCCGATGACTATGGCCTTGTTAGCTTCCTGACAGATGGCCACATGTTGCATGGTGGCAACTGGAGCGGTGAAATCTATCAGCACGTCGAACTGGTCCAGCACCTGTTTCAGGTCATCCGTGAGGGTAACACCCAATTTACCCAGACCGGCCAACTCCCCTGCATCCGCCCCCAGAAGGGTACTGTCAGGACGTTCTATGGCAGCGCCAAGTTCCATACCCTCTGCATCATGCACGGCCTGTATCAGGTTGCGTCCCATGCGCCCAGCCGCGCCAACTATCGCTATTTTTGCCATGTTGTTTTTCCAGTTATGTTTGTTTTACACAGATGGCGGAACAACAGTGCTCCACTCTTCAATACGGAGAAGTGATCAGGCTAGAAACCCATCCCTTCAAAGAAATTCTTAACCCCATCCATCCAACTGCTGGACTGAGGGCTATGTTTGTTACCACCGGCCTGCATGGTTTCATCCAGTTGCCGGATCAGCTCCTTCTGCTGGTCAGTTAGGTTGATCGGCGTCTCCACTGCTACCCGGCAGATCAGATCGCCAACTGGACCACCCCGCACCGGCTTTACCCCCTTGCCGCGCATACGAAACATCTTTCCTGTCTGAGTCCCAGCCGGTATTTTTAGCTTCACCTTGCCAGTCAGGGTTGGTACTTCCAATTCTCCACCCAGGGCCGCAGTTCCAAAGCTGATAGGAACCTCACAGAACAGATGGTTCTCTTCCCGGGTGAATATCTCATGCTCCTTGACTACCACCTGGACGTAGAGATCACCTGGTGGACCTCCGCTTTCACCAGCCTCACCCTCACCTGCAAGACGTATACGATCACCGTTATCCACACCAGCCGGTACCTTTACCGACAGGGTCTTATGCTCCTGCACCCGGCCCTGGCCTTGGCATACATTACATGGGTCTTCAATAATGGTGCCCTTACCACGACAGTTGGGACAGGTCTGCTGTACCGAGAAGAATCCCTGTGACATCCGAACCTGTCCATGACCACCACAGGTGCTGCAAGTTTTGGGATGGGTACCTTTCTTGGCACCAGAACCGTTACACGCCTTACACTTGACCATGGTGGGTACACGAATCTTGACTGTAGTACCGGCTACGGCATCTTCCAGTGAAATCTGCAGGTTGTAGCGCAGGTCAGCACCGCGATGTACTCGTTGGCCTCCTCCACGGCCACCACTGAAGATGTCACCAAAAACATCACCGAAGATATCGCTGAAGTTACCTCCACCACCAAAGCCTCCACCACCAGGACCGCCCATGGATTGGTCGACTCCGGCATGACCAAACTGGTCATAGGCGGCACGTTTCTGGGCATCTGACAGAATCTCGTAGGCCTCCTTGGCCTCCTTGAATTTCTCTTCTGCCTTGGTGGCATCCTCCCCGGTATTTCTATCCGGGTGGTGCTTCATAGCCAGACGACGATAGGCCTTTTTCAGCTCAGCCTCGCTGGCATTTTTATTTACACCCAGTACTTCGTAGTAGTCGCGTTTAGACATATTATTTTGTTTCCAGCACTCAGCAACCAGTAGTTATCCGTAAAACCGCAAAAACGTGCGGGTGCCTTTGCCCCCGCACGTTTTGCATATTACAGCAGATAACTGTTTGCTGATCGCTTATTTGCTATCGTCTTTCACTTCTTCAAATTCAGCGTCAACAACATCGTCATCAGCAGCGGCTGTAGCCTCGGCCTCAGGACCGGCACCGGTAGCACCTGCCTCAGCTGCACCCTCTGCTCCCTGCTGGGCATACATACGCTCTGCCATCTTGGCTGAAACCTCAGTAAGGGCCTTGGTCTTTTCTTCGATGGCATCCTTGTCATCACCCTCCATCACAGCCTCAAGATCCTTGATACTGGCCTCAATACTCTCCTTCTCGCCCTCTTCCAGCTTGTCGTCACCCATCTCTTCCATGGACTTCTTGATGGCGTGGATCATGCTGTCGGCCTGATTGCGGGCCTGGACTAGTTCATTAAACTTGCGGTCCTCATCGGCATGGGCCTCAGCGTCCTTGACCATGCGATCAATCTCTTCATCACTCAGACCGGACGAGGCTTTGATCACAATGGACTGTTCCTTGCCAGTGGCCTTATCCTTGGCTGACACATTCAGAATGCCGTTGGCATCTATGTCGAAGCTGACCTCGATCTGAGGTACACCACGTGGTGCAGGTGGTATATCAGCCAGGTCGAAACGACCCAGTGACTTGTTGGCACCTGCCTGTTCACGCTCGCCCTGCAGCACATGTACGGTTACCGCAGTCTGGCTATCGTCAGCTGTAGAGAAGGTCTGACTGGCGTTGGTCGGGATAGTGGTGTTCTTCTCGATCAGCTTGGTCATGACACCACCCAGGGTCTCGATACCCAGGGACAGCGGGGTTACGTCCAGCAACAGTACATCTTTGACCTCACCACCCAGCACACCACCCTGGATAGCAGCACCAATGGCTACTGCCTCATCCGGGTTTACGTCCTTACGTGGTGCCTTGCCGAAGAAATTCTCCACTACTTCCTGCACCTTGGGCATACGGGTCTGACCGCCAACCAGGATAACCTCGTCGATATCAGATGCTGCCAGACCGGCATCATTCAGGGCAGTGCGGCATGGATCCACAGTACGCTGTACCAGATCATCCACCAGTGACTCCAGCTTGGCGCGGGTCAACTTGATATTTAGATGTTTGGGACCGGAAGCATCAGCGGTGATGTAAGGCAGATTGACATCAGTCTGCTGGCCGTTGGAGAGCTCAATCTTGGCCTTCTCTGCACCCTCTTTCAGGCGCTGCAGGGCCAGTGGATCGTTGCGCAGGTCGAAGCCCTGCTCTTTCTTAAACTCATCCACCAGGAAGTCGATAATGCGCATATCGAAATCCTCACCACCCAGGAAGGTATCACCATTGGTGGAGAGCACCTCGAACTGATGCTCACCGTCGATCTCGGCAATCTCGATAATTGAGATATCAAAGGTACCACCACCCAGATCGAATACGGCTAGTTTCTGATCCCCACGCTTCTTGTCCATTCCATAGGCCAGGGCAGCCGCGGTAGGCTCGTTAATGATACGTTTTACATCCAGTCCGGCGATACGACCGGCATCCTTGGTAGCCTGACGCTGGGAATCATTAAAATAGGCGGGCACGGTAATAACAGCCTCAGTGACCTCTTCGCCCAGGTAGTCCTCTGCAGTCTTCTTCATCTTCTGCAGTACCTTGGCGGATACCTCAGGAGCAGCCATCTTCTTGCCGTTGGCCTCTACCCATGCATCACCGTTGTCAGCCTTGACAATGTTATATGGCACCATCTCGATGTCACGTTGTACCACATCATCTTCAAATCTACGACCGATCAGGCGTTTGATGGCAAACAGGGTGTTTTGGGGGTTGGTTACCGCCTGGCGTTTAGCCGCCTGACCCACCAGTACCTCACCATCGTTGGTGTAGGCAATGATAGATGGGGTAGTACGATCACCCTCTGAATTCTCAATCACTCTGGTCTTGTCACCTTCCATCACTGCAACGCAGGAGTTGGTGGTTCCCAGGTCGATTCCAATAATTTTTCCCATGATATGGTCTCTCCACAAAAAACTGTTTTTTCTTTAAAACTTACGGTTATTCCTCAGATGGGGAAAAACCTCGAATATTTCAAGCCTGTTCGTCAACTTTTCCTGGCTCTCCCTGAGAAACCATTACCATGGCCGGACGAATCAGACGGCCATTGAGGGTGTAACCCTTCTGCATCACCGCAACCACGGTGTTGGGAGGTACATCATCGCGCGGTTGCATAGTCATGGCCTGATGGAATTCTGGGTCGAATGGCTCACCGTTAGGGTCTATTTGTACTATTTTGTGACGTTCCATGACGTCAGACAGCAGTTTCAGGGTCAATTCCATGCCTTCACGCAGGCTTTGGACCTCAGCACCAGCGTTATTGGCCGCATCCAGACCCAGCTCCATACTATCCCGAACGGCCAGAATGTCGGCGGCAAAACCCTCCAGGGCAAATTTGTGGGCATTTTGCAGTTCACGCTCATGTCGGCGCTGCAGGTTCTCATATTCGGCCCTGGCCCGCAGCAGCTGATCCCAGTGCTCATCTGCCTTATTTCTGGCATCCTCAAGCAAAAGCTGGAGATCTTCCTGGCTTGACGCCTCATCCGGGGTACCATTTGCCTCTTCGGTCAGATTCTCTTCCGCCACTTCTTCTGCGACTTCCTCACCGGTTGCGGCACCGTTTTCAGCCACTTCCTGCTCTTTTCCCATTTACCTCAGTCTCCAAAACCACAAAAAAACCTACGCCACAAGAAAATGCTTGTGGCGCAACTCATTATCAGTCTACCTAATTGGGGGTTGGTTACAGCTGTTTCAAGGCCGAACTCAACAATTTTGCCGTCACATCCACCACCGGTATAACCCGGTCATATTCCATGCGTTTCGGGCCAATCACTCCCAGCACCCCTACCACCTCGTTATTAACCTCGTAGGGGGCTGTCACAATACTGCATTTATCCAGGTGGCTGTAACCTGATTCCTCACCGATGAAGATCTGGACGCCATCCGCATTCAGACACCCATCCAACAGCTGTACAATCTCGTGTTTCTCATTAAAGGCATCAAATAACTTGCGTAGCCTCTGCATATTGGCCAGTTCATTGAAATCCATAAGATTGGTCTGGCCAGCAATCAGGCAGTCACCTTCCCCCTCAAGCGGATCCAGCACCTGCTCTGTCATCTCTATAGCCCTGGTCATGATGCGATTCATGTCCGCCTTGGCCAGGTGCATCTCTTTGATCATGCTCTCCCGGACCTTAGTCAGGGTGTATCCGGAATAGGTCTGGTTTATGTAGTTTGCCACCTGTTCCAGTTCCGCTATGGAGTAGTTTCGCTTGGTAGCGATGATACGGTTCAATACCTCGCCAGACTTGGTCACCAGGATGACCATTACGCTGTTACCTGACAAAGGGAGAAACTCGATGTGCAGAAATGATACGTGGTCACGCCGTGGCATCATAACCACTCCTGCCATATGGGTTACGTTGGAGAGTATCCTTGATGCGGACTCCAGAACCGCAGCAGAGCTTTGATCATCTGCCAGTTTGGTCTTTAATTTATCAACTTCAGTCTTGTTTAGATGCTTCAGGGTAAGCAGAGAGTCGATAAACATGCGGTAGCCATTGACTGTGGGCACCCTGCCTGCAGAGGTATGAGGAGAAGTAATAAGACCGACATCTTCCAGGTCGGCCATAACATTCCTGATGGTGGCAGGACTTAGATCCATACCGGCATCACGCGCCAGGGTGCGGGACCCTACAGGCTCACCATCACGGATGTAACGTTCTATCAGTACCTTCAGAAAGTGCTGGGCACGTTCATTAACACTATTTTCAGTTACAGCTTTTCTGGCTGGCACATTCCACCTCTGTTAGAGATCTGCTCCCATAGTGATTAGCACTCTACCTGGCCGAGTGCTAACTAACATCAATTATCGGTCTCTCGGGCCAAGAGTCAAGATGTTGATCTAATTTTCATTGTATATTTTATGGTTATTATTGCGGATTTATGCTATTTGATTGATGTTAACCAAACAGCTCTAGGGCTGTTAATTTGATCACGCTGAAGCAGAATATTGTTGGCGCAATTCTGGAGCCGTGATAAGTTTCCATCTCCGAACCCTGGGTGGTTCATTCCGGTGTTGTAAAGATGAAAGAAAAATTCCGTTCTATCGGGCTGATCGGCAAACATGGCGGTAGTGGGATCAGTAAAACCATCCTCAGCCTAAATGAGTTTCTGGTCAGTCGCGGCCTGAAAGTGCTGCTGGAAAGCAATACTGCACAACATCTGGATGGACATAGTATGCAAACCGCTACTATGTCTGAGATCGGAGAGAGCTGTGATCTGGCCATTGCAGTAGGCGGTGACGGCACGCTGTTACAGTCAGCATGCGGCTTAGCGGAATACAATGTTGCCCTGCTAGGGGTAAATATGGGGCGCCTGGGCTTCCTGACGGATATCTCTCCCTTTGGAATGGTAGATGCGGTAGGCGATATCCTTGACGGTGAGTATATAGAGGAGAAGCGCACCCTGCTCGAGGTGGAGGTGGCTGGCAAGACCTTCAAAGCGCTTAACGACGTGGTAATCCACAAATGGAATATCGCCAGAATGATCGAATTCGATACCTATGTTGGTGGGCAATTTGTAAACAACCAGCGCTCGGACGGGTTTATCGTATCCACACCCACTGGTTCCACCGCCTACAATCTATCCTGTGCCGGCCCCCTGGTACACCCCAACCTGAATGCAAATATTTTGGTACCCATCTGCCCACACTCCCTGAGCAACCGGCCGATCGTGGTGGATGGGGACGCTGAAATCAAGATAGTTGTCTGCGGACACACCACCCACAGGGATATACAGGTCACCTGTGACGGCATGGCCACATCACCACCGATGGATAACACCATTGTGATAAACAAGCACTCCAACCCGATTCGCCTGATCCATCCCAAGGATCACAACCACTTCAATACCTTGCGGGTAAAACTGGGGTGGAGTGACAACCCGGTTTAATCACCGAGAATTATTGGGTAGCATAAAGCCAGACTTAACAGACCCTAAATAGATGCTCACCCATATCCACATCAAAGACCTGGCCATAGTCTCATCCCTGGAACTGGATCTGAATCCAGGAATGACCACCCTAACCGGTGAAACCGGGGCTGGAAAATCCATTCTTATTGATGCCTTAGGCCTGGTGCTGGGAGAACGGGTGGACAACGACATGATCAGGGATGGAAGCGATCGCGCCGAGATCACTGCCGTGCTTGATGTCTCCAACCAGAACAGCGCCTCAGAATGGCTCACAGAACAATCCCTGGATGCCGCAGGCGAATGCGTCCTACGTCGGGTGTTATCCCGTGGTGGAACATCCAAGGCGTATATAAATGGCAGTCCGGTACCGGCCAGATCACTCCAGGCCCTGGGAGATCTTCTAGTGGATATCCATGGCCAACATGCCCATCAATCCCTGCTCAAGCGGGATCAGCAGCGGGAACTGCTGGACGACTACGGCGGACATCAAAAACTCAGACAGCAACTGGCAGAGGCTTTCCAGCTCTGGCGCACATCTGAGGAAAAACTGGAACAGCTGAAATCCGCATCAAGCGAGCGCAGGGAGAGACTGGAGCTGTTGCGCTACCAGGTATCTGAACTGACTGAGTTGAATCTAGGCGAATCCGAACTCCAGGAACTGGACAGAGAACACTCCCGCATGAGTAATACCGGACAGCTTCAGTCTGGTTGTGACTTCATCCTGAGCAATCTGTATGACAATGAAAATTCTGTTCAGGAGCGGCTGTCACGAATCCAGACTGAACTGGAGCAGATGATAGCTACCGATCCGTCCCTGTCAGAGATACGGGAGATGCTGGAAGGAGCTGTTATACAGGTACAGGAGGCTACCCATAGCCTGCGCCAGTATGCCGATGGAATAGAACTGGACCCGAACCGCCTGGAGTTAGTGGAGCAGCGCCTGAGTGATATCCATGACCTGGCCAGGAAATACCGCTGCCAACCGGAAAAGATCGCCGCTACCAAGTCTGAGCTGGAGGACGAACTGGACCAGTTGGAAAATGCCGACGTCCATGTAGCCGAGCTGGAACAGCAGGTGGAGACATATAAAAACGGCTATCTGGAACTTGCCCGAAAGCTGGACTCCAGCCGTAGATATGCCGCCAACAGCCTGGCCCAGGATGTAACCAGTAACATGGGTTCCCTGGGAATGCCTGATGGGGTGCTGGATATAGCCATCGAAACTCTGGAACCAGAGAAGGCCAGTGCCAATGGCCTCAATCGCCTTGAGTTTCTGGTCAGCGCCAATCCGGGCCAACCACCAAAACCCTTGGTAAAGGTGGCTTCCGGAGGGGAACTGTCACGCATCAGTCTGGCCATACAGGTGGCAACTGTGAGTTGTTCCGGCACCCCGGTACTTATCTTTGATGAAGTGGACGTGGGGATCGGCGGAGGTATCGCT
>JANQEV010000050.1 GCA_028278145.1 Chromatiales bacterium
AATTTAAAAATAGCTCTTTTATTTCCAGAAAGTACTTGGATGTTGAAAAAGACATAATGTTTGGTAGTACGAATCAACTCGCACAGAACCTGATCGAGAAATTGAAAATAATCTTCTTGAGATAATTGGTCACCATAGCCTTTGTATTTCCAGCCACTCACTTCACTGCTTCCGATATTATAGGGTGGGCTGGTAATACAGATATCAGCACAATCATCTTCAAGCGTCGGCAAAACAGCCCTGCAATCACCTTGTATGATAGTATTGTTTTCTGCCATCTTCTTTCACCCCTGAGATACCTTCAACTCTGCTACCAACTCCACCTGCTCATCCAGATATCCTTTCTCACATCGCTGGCATTCTCTATCAGCAAGCGCCTTACCTCTCCGTAACAGTTTCTGGTTACCGCCAGAGTGGCTACTCGCTAGCTAGCAACTCACAAACTCCATAAATTGAATGATACCTACAACACCTTGATCATTCATACACAGTCTTAGTACTGGTTACATCTATATCGGCCACAGGTGGAAAATCTTGTGCTCTTTTTTGTGAGCAGAACTCTTGCCCTGATGTGACAAGTACTGGCCATCGCTCTCTAACTACACAGAGCTATCAAACGGTGCGCTATATCCGGCAGTGAGATCACCTCATCAACACATCCTTGGTTAATCGCTGAACCTGGCATTCCCCAAATCACGCTACTCTTTTCATCCTGGGCTATGGTAGCAGCTCCAGACTTCTTCATCTCATCCATACCGATGGTTCCGTCAGTACCCATACCTGTCATTATTACTCCAATAGCTTTTGCGCCAGCGTTTCTGGCCAACGACTCAAACATCACATCCACGGACGGCTTATGCCGGTTACGTTGTGGCCCATCATCTAATCTGCAAATATATTGCATTCCCTCCCTCACCACTGTGAGGTGTTTAGTACCTGGGGCCAGATAGACATGACCAGGAATAATCTGCTGACCATCGTTCGCTTCCACAACAGTTAAAAAGGTCCTATCGTTGAGGTGCCTCACAAAGGACCTACTGAAATTATCCATAATATGTTGTGTAACAACTATTCCAGGCATATTAGTTGGAAGATAACTAAGTACCTCAGCAATGGCTTCGGTTCCTCCAGTAGATGCCCCTAGACCAATAATCACCTCAGATGAACGGAATTTTTGCAGCCCACCAGTTGGGCGTTGCTTCCTTACTTCCCGGCTGATCGGCTTCCTATCCGCTAATGTCCTTACCCTGGCCTGCGCTGCCATCTTCACCTTACCCTGAATATCCTCAGCATATACCTTTAGATCATCCTTATGGGTAAGTTTGCCCTTTGGTATATAGTCAATCGCACCCAACTCAAGCGCCCTAAGTGTAACCTCACCACCCTTCTCGGTAAGAGAAGATATCATCACCACTGGCATTGGCCGGAAACGCATAAGGTTTTCTAAAAACGCTATGCCATTCATGCGCGGCATCTCAACATCCAACGTAATAACATCCGGCTGCAACTGCTTGATCTTTTCCTTGGCCACATACGGATCTGGGGCATCACCAACCACCTCGATCTCTGGATCGCTCGCCAGGATCTCGTGTAGCATTTGCCGCTCCAGAACGGAGTCATCAACGATCAATACCCTAACCGGCATATCGCAACATCCACTTAATCAATAAATAGTTCAACTTCACCTTCCACCGGCTTATGCACAATGTAGCTACGATAATGACTCTCACGTCGGATAATAGTGTCATTGCGTAGTTTTCTGAGCTTCTTAACCAGCACCTTGCCGGTTGCGGGGTAGTAGATAATCTTGCGTGGAAAAATATCTCCCACATCCTCACTGATCAAACGCAGACCTTCTCTTTCTATATAGGCATGAATAAACTGGATATTCTGTTCACCAATATCTGTCAGTCCGGTAAGAATCCGCCCACCACCAAACACCTTCACCTCCAGGTTGTGTCTTTTGCCACCGTTATTGAGGATCTGGTTAATCATATGCTCCATAGCAAAGTTACCGTATCTGGTGGCTGTGCTGATTAAATCATCACACCCTCCCCAATCCCCGCTTTCGGAAATCGGCAACATAAAATGATTCATCCCACCAACCCCGGCTTTCCTATCATGCACACATGCCGAAACACATGAGCCCAGTACAGTAGTTATGATCTCATCGTATTTGGTAACGTAGTATTCTCCAGGCAATATCTTGGCTGCCGGCATCTCATTCAATGAATCCCAGTAGTGGTTAATATCCTCAAACCCAGGTAGTGGGTTTGGCAGATTCTCAAGTGCGTATGATGATATAGCCATCTCAGTGCTTCTTGCGATAAATGGTATTACCAATCAACTCAAACCGGTCACTTACCCGAAACAGTGATTCAGAGTGACCAAGAAACAGATATCCTCCTTCCTTCAAACTATCAGCCATGCGGTCAATAAGACTTTTTTTTGCATGCTGGTCAAAGTAGATAACAACATTACGACAAAATATGATGTCCACGGGCTCAGGCAAAGACCAGCGTGATATCAGGTTGAGCTCTGCAAAATCTATCAGCTTGCCTACCTCGGGCTTTATCCGCATCCTGCCCAACTGATTTCCCTTGCCTTTTAAAAACCAACGTTGCAATCGCCGTTCAGGAACAGCATCAACACGCTCCATGCTATATACACCTTCCGCCGCATGAGCCAGCACATCAGAATTCACATCCGTGGCCAGAATACGCACATCCCAACCCTTTGTAGACAACCCTGATTCACATACAGTGACTGCTATTGAGTAGGGCTCCTCGCCAGTTGAGCAACCTGCTGACCATATGCGTAAACGGCGATTACTACTGTTTGTACCAATCAACTCAGGAAACACTGTTTCTGTAAGATATTCGAAGTGGTATTTTTCCCTAAAGAACGATGTCAAGTTCGTGGTAATAGCATTTACTAAACCGACAGTTTCCGCCCCACTTCTGTCATCCCTGATATAGTCACAATACTCCTTAAAACTAGACAGGCCGAGGCTACGTACCCTACGCGCCAAACGCGAATAGAACATATCCTGCTTCTCATCCACCACGACGATACCGGTATTGTCAGTGACAATTGTCCTGAGATATTTAAAGTCGGCTGAAGTAAATACAAATTCTCTATCCAGCGACATATCCACGGATTCTGAACTCATACCTGCCCGTCATCATCTAGTAAATCAAGACACAGAATATCCACCAAACCTAGCTGAGCAGCACTTACCAGCAGAGTATCTGAAACGCCACTCCAGACCACGCGCACACCTGTATTTGCTGCCTGTTTAAATATGGCAACCAACAGCTGTAAACCAATACCATCTATCTGTTCAATCTTCCCACCATCCAGGATAATCTCAGCGGCATGATCGAATGCCGCAAGGATCTTCTGGTGCCACTCCAATGCATCAGAAATCACTAGCTCTTTTCCTAGATCAAGAGTCCCTGAAGTCTGTAAAGAGTCTTCTTGCATACCATCTCTACTCATTGCTGGTCGCAAACCAGTACTGTATTCATCCTACCCATCTGCCGCATCTCCTATGGATGTCAGTTCATCCGGATCCAACAGGTTATCCACATCCAGTAACAAAACCACATGCTCATCCATTGAAAACATCCCCAGTATATATCTGGTATCAATATTCTTACCCAGAGATGGTGCATCCTTTATATCCCGCACCTGCATATCCAACACATCCGACACGCTATCTACCACTATTCCAATCGTATAGGGCCTGCCGTTCAGTTGGATCGAAAGGATAATGATCACTGTGGTAGACGTACATTCTGCATGCTCCAGATTGAATCGCAGACGCATATCAATAACCGGTACAATAGAACCGCGCAGGTCCAAAACACCTCTTACGTAATCCGGGGTCTCTGGTAAAGGACGGGGCTCTTCCCACCCCCTAATCTCCATGACTTTAAGAATGTCTATACCATAGTCTTCATCACCCAAGGTAAAACTCAGATATTGCCCCGTTGGCGCGGAACTGACATCATCATCACGGGTTGTATTTGAATATGAGGACATTCAAAACTCCTCCCACTCATCACTCTCATCAACGTTCTGTTGATCTATAGCAACGCTATCCAGAGCGTATTTCTTTAACTCCGATACTTCCGTGAAATCCTCATCTGAAAGACTGTGTGACAGTTCGTCAGGCTCAGTAGTGACATAATCCGACTCTACTTGCGACTCCAGTTCACGGTTAACCTTGAAGAATTGCATCAGTTGTTCTAATTCCTGAGCTTTATCACGCATTGCGCCTGAAGCTATTGAGGTCTTTTCCGCCAGGACTGTATTTTGCTGTACGATCTCATCCATACTGATGATAGCCTGATTCACCTGATCTATCCCGGTAGTCTGTTCAGCACTGGCCGCATCAATCTCAGAGATGATGTCACTCACCTTATTAACTCCGTCAGTGATCTCATCCAGGGTCTTACCGGATTCATTTACCAGTGATGTACCAGCTTGTACTTTCTTCAGACTATCCTGAATCAGTTCCTTGATCTCTTTTGCGGCCGTAGCACTTCTCCCAGCAAGATTCCGCACCTCGGTCGCCACAACCGCAAACCCTCGGCCCTGCTCTCCTGCACGCGCTGCCTCAACAGAAGCATTCAATGCCAACAGATTTGTTTGGAATGCTATTTCATCAATAACACCTATGATCTCAGCAATCTGATTACTGGAGTTACTGATCTCTTCCATGGCTTGTACAGCACGACTCACTACCTCACCCCCATGCTCTGCTGAGCACCTGGCATCTACAGCAAGTTTATTCGCCTGCTTGGCATTCTCGGCATTATTGCGCACTGTACCTGTTAGCTGCTCAATACTGGTTGCCGTCTCCTGCAGACTACTGGACTGCTTATCGGTACGTAGCGACAGGCTATTGTTTCCGGCATAGATATCTATTGCAGACTTGGATATTAGATCTGCTGCCTCCTGCACTGGAATAACAATATCCTCCAGCCTACTGATAGTTGTATTTACGTTATCCTGCAAGGTAGCGTACGCACCCCGGTAATGGCCCTCCATGAGCTGCCTGAGCTCACCTTCTGATAGAGTGCGCAACACCTCTCCTGCACTCTGTACCGGGTCAACCACCGCTTCAAATACACCATTCAAACCATCTATCAGTTCCCGCCAGCTACCTTCAAATTTATAGATATCACCACGGCACTCAAGATCACCACTATGCGCAGCATCAATCAGTGATTGCGATTCATCCAACAGGCCATTGATTATGGTAATACTGCGATTGAAACTCTCCTTCACATCATTAAACCCACCGCGGTACTCCCTCTTTACCAGTGGCGGGATATCTCCACGACTAATACGATCCAGGTAGTCGGCCGTATCTCGAAACGGCACAACAAATGCCTTGATAATGCTATCGATTCCCACCAAGAGATCAGCCCAAACACCTTCAAACTCCTGGCTATTACTGGTTTTATCAAGCAAACCATCACTGGCATCTTTCGCTAGTTGAGTAATTTCCATTTGTAATCTGCTCAACACTGAAATCATGGTTTGAAATGAATCTGCCAGTGCGGCCATTTCGTCATTTGAGCCTATCTCACCTAACTCATCGCCCACAGAGATATCACCCTTGGCGACTCTTCCGGTTATATTTACCATCAGATCCAAGGGCCGGGTTATGGCACGACCAATAACAAACGAAAACCAGATACCCAGTGGCAGCATCACAAGGAGCATGCTCCACTCGACATTGATCATGGAATCAATCTTTTGCGCACTGGTCTCAGCGTATATTTCAACTGCTCTATCCATGGTTTCCAAAGCTTCCAGATTCAACCTGCGGATAGCTGCAAGATTTTCCAGAAATTCATTTGAACCGGGTTTTTGTGCCACCACTTGTAATGCAGCTTTCTGCAACTCCGCCCAGAGTTGTTCTACATCCTGCAACTTCTCAACTATATCCGGTTCTCTGTTCTGTGGCAGAACAATAGTCTTTGTCATAGCCAGATCCGCAAATGTTTTTCCACCATTGCGCATAGCCTGCAAAGAGAGTTCAAATAGCTTTACTGTCTCACTACCACTAATACTATTAGTAGTAGCCTTACCCAACGCCAGGTCTTCAAACAGCTCTTTGGTAAACTTCTGAGTAAGCATGCGTTGGCGCCCCGCAATATTTACCACCGTTGAATCTGCCCTCTGCTGCTGCAGAGTAGCGATGGTGTAAATAACCACACCCATGAGCACAGCTGAAAACATCAATGTAATTACCAGCAGCTTATTCTTTACCGAGAGGTTTGAAACCAGCCTGTTCATATCTTTACCTTCAATCGTTTTTAACTATCTGCATCTAAACATTCCCTGACCCAGCAACAGCATCAACCCGTTGCTCTGGCGGTTGCAGCATGTCCACATGAAGCATGGTGATCATTCTGCCATCAGCATCTGCAATACCCTGGATCAACTCAGAATTGAGTTTGGACCCAAAATCAGGTGCCTCTTTAATCTCTTCACGGTCAATCAGAAACACGTCTGACACCTCATCAACTGCAATACCGATACTGCGCTCACCGTTATGTCCCTGTGCCCGCAAAACGATTACTACCGTTTCCTTAACATAGTCACGAAACTCCATTCCCAGACGCAGCCTGAGATCATATATAGGCACAATTTCACCACGCAGATTAAAAATACCCATCACATACTCAGGGGCATTGGGAATAGATGTAACCTCCTCCCAGGCCCTGATCTCCCGCACCCTTAAAATCTCCACACCAAAAAACTCACTACCGATGCTGAAGGTGAGGCACTCGACCATATCCGCCAATTCATCATCGGTTACTTCAGCAACTGCAGCATTCACATTAGAATCAGACATAATCACCACTACCAACAGCACTATCAGCTAATTGATCAGCCCGTTCTGCTGCATAGTCACCATTAAGTTCTCGTCCACTGGCAAGATGAAATATCCCTGGTACATCAAGGATTAATGCCACGGAACCATCACCAAGGATGGTGGCTCCTGATATGCCATCAATCTGTTGGTAATTGTCTTCCAAGGATTTGATTACCACCTGCTGTTGCCCGATCAGATCATCAACAAACAGCCCACTTCGCCGCCCATCTCCCTCGACCACAACCAAAAGCCCACTGCAAAGATCAACAGTTTTTGCGTCCTTTATCCCAAAGATCTCATGCAATCTGATTATGGGAATATATTCATCGCGTAACTTTACTGTCTCCCCTTTCCCGGCCACCATATTCACCATCTCAGGACGAATCTGAAATGACTCGATGATAGACACCAGTGGCATGATATAAGTCTCACTACCCACACTAATTATCTGGCCATCAAGAATTGCCAGCGTCAGTGGCAGACGGATGGTAAACACCGTTCCCTCACCAGTTTCTGAATCAATAACAATGGAGCCGCCAAGCTCATTGATATTTCGCCGCACCACATCCATGCCTACTCCGCGTCCTGACGTCTCACTCACACTATTGGTGGTTGAAAACCCCGGCTGAAAGATAAATTCATAAACCTGCTGATCACTGTATTCCTGATCTGGGCTTGCTATCCCCTGCTCAATGGCTTTTTCCAATATATGCTCAACCACCAACCCCTTACCGTCATCCCTGATTTCAATAATTATGTTGCCACCTTTGTGCATGGCATTGAGTTCAATATTCCCAGTCTCAGGCTTCCCGGCAGCCAGACGCTGCTGTGGCAACTCAATTCCATGATCCAGACTGTTTCTTACCAGGTGCACCAATGGATCACCGATCTTCTCAATAACCGTCTTGTCTACCTCTGTAGACTCACCTGACATGTTCAATTCAACCTGCTTCCCCAGCTTCACCCCAAGATCATGCACCATTCTGGGAAAACGGTTGAATGCAAAGCTAATCGGGAGCATGCGAATCAACATCACACTCTCCTGCAGATCACGGGTATGTCGCTCCAGTTGATCCAGACCATCCAGGAGCCGGTCAATTCGGTCCATGGTGAAATCCTCACCTACCAAACTAAGCATGGACTGTGTAATCACTAACTCGCCAACCATATTGATCAGAGAATCAACCTTCTCAATATCCACCCGTATAGAGCTGGAGCCAATCATGGAAGCACCAGCTCGACGATCACTACCCCTACGATCAAGCGGACTACGCCGTTCCTCTTTGCGTCGCCCTTCCTGACGGCGTTCTACCAGAGGTTGCTCTATCGCCTCTTCAATCCCAGCCGCATTAGTTTCAGGTTGTTGCAACTCTTCATCAGACAGAATTGGCATAACAACCAGGTCGCAGTCATCCTCTACCCAGTCAAATACCTCATCCACATCTGCACGCGGCACATCACCTTTGAGCCGCATATCCCATGACATGTAACAGGTTTCCGGTTCCATTTTTGAAAGCTCAGGAATGCCAGATATATCCACACCCACCTGCAACTCACCTAATCCTGACAATTCCCTGATGATGCGTAGTGGATCGTTACCGGTACGGCACAGATGATCCAGGGGAGTAAAAACAATGTGCCAACCAAGGGTAGTTGGATCAGATGGATCAGATGGTGGGGCTTGCGCTACTACTGATGGTTGTTCTTGTTCACTACTGGTAGCTCCTAGCATCCCCTGTAGATCGTCATACTTTGCCTTAACCAGAATTTCATCAACCTCAGCCCCGTCCCTGGCAGCAACCAGCAGGTTGCGTATAACATCCACAGATCCAAGCAGTGCAGCCACTGCCTCTGTTGTTACTTCACGGGTTCCATCCCGCATTTCATCCAACAGAGTTTCCACTACATGGGTAAATTCTGATACTTCATTGAAACCGAAGGTACCACTCCCTCCCTTAATCGAGTGGGCTGCACGAAAGATGCTGTTTATTACCTCATCGTCCACCACGCCATGGTCCATATCCAGCAGTCCGGACTCCATGATCTCAAGCCCCTCGAAACTCTCTTCGAAGAACACTTGATGGAACTGGGCCATGTCAATCGTCATTGACGCTCTCTCCAGCCAACAGCCATAGGTGCCCCTCCTATTGTTGCTCGCTTATCCCAGTACTTTGTTAACAGTACCTAGCAGACGCTCAGGGTCGAATGGTTTTACAATCCAACCAGTAGCTCCTGCCGCCTTACCTGCCTGTTTCTTATCTGCCCCAGACTCGGTTGTCAGCATAAGGATTGGAGTAAACCTAAACTCAGATAGTTTGCGTAACTCACTGATGAGTGAGATACCATCCATGAGTGGCATATTCATATCTGTGATCACTAGATCAAAGTGGCGCGTTTGCGCAACTTCCAGCGCCTCCTTACCATTTGTTGCCTCAACCACATCATAACCAGCCCCATTTAAAGTAAATGAAACCATCTGTCGCATGGAGGCCGAATCATCCACCGTAAGAATACTTGCCATAACAAACTCCATTGAGAAGTGCCGCTCAACTAGGTCGATAGCTGGCAACAATCACACTCAGCCAGACACGAAAAAAACCTGTTCCTGTACACAAACAGTCACTCAGGCAAACTGCAGCACCGAATTAAAATCACCTTTATGTATTTTGTAGCGACCTAAGAGAGGTAATCTTTAGGAGAAAGAATGAATTTCTTTCCCAAAGCAAAAACCACAGCGAATAGAGAAAATATTATATTTTTGATGGAGTTAAGAACCGAAAACCACCGGCATTGGTTACCAAATACACAGAATACATGCCTGGGGGGAAGGCACAATTCGCATCTGTAACTATCTGAATGTATCAGGACCTATCCGGTTGTCTTATAGTGATCTGGCCTTAAAGGTATTACATTTGGCTACGCTGCCATGTTCCAGACCTAAACGAAACCAGCGCATACGCTGCTTTGAACTACCATGGGTAAATGACTCAGGTGTAATGTAACCTCGACTCTGTTTCTGCAAGCGATCATCCCCAATAGCGCTGGCTGC
Source organism: Chromatiales bacterium (assembly GCA_028278145.1). Lineage (GTDB taxonomy): Bacteria > Pseudomonadota > Gammaproteobacteria > Chromatiales > Chromatiaceae > JAAGZL01. The sequence goes on from JANQEV010000050.1 coordinate 9,948, forward strand.
TGTCAGGGCCTCCTCTATATCTCCCTGCTCGATAATCCGCTTGGCCCGTTCAGTACGATTGGCCCACACCCCGGCAAAGCAGTCTGCTTGCAGTTCTTGCATTACTGAAAGCTTGTTACCATCGACCTTACTTAGCTTGCGTTTTGCCTGGCGCACTTTTGAGGAGATACCCAAGAGAGTCTGCACATGATGACCAACTTCATGGGCAATAACATAAGCTTGGGCAAAATCACCTGGAGCCTTGTGTCTTATCTTCAGATCTCGGTAAAAACTCAAGTCAATATAAACCTTCTGATCAGACGGGCAGTAAAATGGTCCCATAGCGGCTTGGGCAAAGCCACAAGCCGACTTAACTGAGCCACTAAACAAAACCAGTTTTGGTTCCTGGTAACGGCGGTTCATAGCTTTAAACAATCCATGCCAGGCATCTTCTGTATCTGCCAGGACCACAGACACAAATTCCCCCATCTCCTTCTCCTGCGCTGAGAGTGGTTGACTACTGGTTATTTCTGTTGGCCCCTGTAGACCCTGAGTAATATTAAGTACCACCGCCGGGTCAACCCCAAAATAGATAGCTACCAACGCAATAACTATGGCCCCAATACCACCACCTTTGGCCTTTCTCCCCAGGCGCAGCCGCCTACGATCCTCAATATTTGAACTTTGCCTCCTACCCTTCCAACGCATTCCTATCTCCAATCAATACGTCAACTCACCTGATAGCATTTAGCACCCGGTCCCAGGGAAAAGCCGGACCAGGATCATGTTTGGTCTTTATCTCTCGCCCCCCACAGTGAAAGGTACGTTTATCCACTGCTGAATGAGCAACGATTGCACTCTTGTCAATCCCCCATCTTCGGATAATTGAACGCAAGGCGGCTACCAACATTCCAAGTTGCTTATCAGGATATGGATCTTTTCCATCACCACGGTTCACCAGTTCTATACCGATTGAATCAGCATTATGGCCCTTGGCATGATTGGCTATCTGGTTCTCGGGCACACCGGCTTCAACCCGGCCTGCTTTGTCTATGACATAGTGAATACCGAGCACTCGATGCCGATTAAAAAACTCAATCCAGCGTTTGGCGTTACCAGCCGATGAGGAGTAGAACACAGAACCGTTTTTGCAGTAGGGTCCACCAATAGAGTGAATAATAACCCGCTTCACCTCTGCCCTGGTCTTGCCTGATGTCTTGGCGTTAGATACCAGTGGAACCAAACACAGCAGGCAAAACATTAGCCATACAAACGGCTGTATCCTCCAGCAGGCTGCGCTTTTACACCTAGCCATCAGCGTGATTCAACAGCGGCACAGCTCGTTTCGTGACGGGCATTGAACAATCAGATGCCAGAAGCACCAATGCTAAACTGTCATGCATCTTTATCTGACCAGACAGCAAATTCATTACCACTCGGTTCGGTAAATTGAAACCTGCGTCCTCCTGGAAATGAGAATGTTGGCTTGACGATCACACCACCGGCTTTCTCAATCTTCGCTTGGGTAGTCTCTAGATCCTCACTGTAGAACACCACCAGGGCCGCTCCGTTACCAGTAGTGGAGTGTAGAACTGACCGATAAAAGCCACCATTTAGCCCCTGATCGGAGAAACTAGTGTACTCCTGGCCATGATTTTTGAATTTCCAGCCGAATACCTTTTTAAAAAAGGCCTTGGTTGCGGCCATATCTATTGCAGGAAACTCAACATAATCGATTTTTCCATGCTCACTCATAGCAGCCTCCATTGATAGATTATCTTAGGGCCTATTAACACTATGTGGATACCCAGCGTTGGCTCTCAAATGGGGCCAGGCAAGGCGCGCAGAGTGCAGTTTGGTTGTTCCAAATAAACGATGCGCAACACCGCATGGCTTTATTTGAGAGCCAACCCGGAGGGACGGGACCAGTTTCCCTCATGACTGCGTTGCACTTTCACTTATGTACGGCAGTACACGGCGCTCAGTGCGCCTTGCCCTAAGAAAAACTGGTCTCCGTCGATGAATATACGCATAGTGTTAACAGGCCCTATAACAATAAAAGATCACTCATGCTTGGATCGACATATTGTGTAGCTACTTTTCGGCACACTTGATACATAGGGTATTAGTTGGATCAACAAACAATCTGCGCACATCAATCTCTTCATCACAGCGCAGACAGTAGCCATATTCCCCAGACTCAATCCGGCCCAGGGCGGCCTCAATCTTCAGCAAATGCTGCTGGCGGCGTCTTGATGTTTCCAGAGCCATCTGCTGCATCTGCATGGCATCCATGCGGGACAACCGACCCACTTTGTTCTGATCCAACTCCACGGGCCTGCCATCGCCTTTAAATTCTGCTTCCTGCTCCTGGATGTCCTGCTGCATAGACAGCATTTGCTGTCTAAGGCGCTGCAGATCACCCTGATCCATTACCCTCTACTCCTCAGGTGGAGCATACTTGGCGATTACTTCCGCCTCGGTCATATTTTCTGTTTCATTGGCAAAGCTGTAATAATCAGGCTTGTTATCAACATATACCTGGTGATCAAACACAAAGCCATCCTGGTCTTCGAATAATCCCGCTGGCATTATGTACTGGCCATTCTGCTTTAAGCGATAAAACAGGTGACTACCACATTTATTACAAAAACCACGCTCGGCCCAGTCCGAAGATTCATAGACTGTCACATTCTCATCATCACCCTGAAACACCACATCCGTACCACAATCGATGGCCATCAATGGTCCACCGCCCCATTTCCTGCACATGCTGCAATGACAGGCTCCAACATGGGGACTGACTATAGCAACGTTAAACTGCACAGCACCACAGAGACAATTCCCATTTCCTGATCTAATTTTTGTCATAATCCAACCTTACTACTAATAAACGATGAAAGATAAAATATAGCACTAATAAGATAACCTGCAGCCGGCTACAAACCAGCATCACTCCTTGGCAATCACATATTTCAGAATTTCCACTACCTGTTCTGGAGTTGTTGCCCAAGCCATCGCTGCAGCATCCACCTCCTTTAAGGGGTGGATAATGTCTTCATTGTGCAGGGTAATATAGGGCTTGCCCAGGGCAGCACACTGCCCGGCATCAAAGGCCGCATTCCACTGCTTGTACTTGTCACCAAATCGAACTACGGCAAGATCACATTTAGCAATTAAGGTCTTGGTTCTAATGGAATTAACCTTGGATGATTTATGATCCCGCCAGAAATGGCTCTCTTCAGCACCCAGATGGTCTCCTGCGGCATCACTGGCCTCATGGTCAGTTACTGCAGAAGTAAAGGTGACTGGCAGATTGTGGGCCTTACAGCCATCCATCAACTGCTGTCGCCAATCTGTATGGATCTCCCCTGACAGATACACGTTCCAATTCATTTTTTGATACCTACTTAATAGTCATATTATGAGAAGGACATTAACTGTAGATACGGCCATTATTATTATATTCAAGGATGGATACAGAGATGGGTTTAACTTTTACACAGGATAGATCATGCCAAAAACACCCTTTTCACAGCTCCCACAAACTCACCCCCCTGACACAATCATTAGCATAGACAACCACTTAGACACATGTATACGAACCAAATCCCAAGCAACCTCTTAATTAACATTGATTTTGTAGGTTTAAATTTCTATTCTTGATGAACTCAATAACGAATTTAATCGGGATAAATACGGTGCTAGGCAAACGCAAGCTACACCGATATGAACACGGCAACCTGGCAGTAAAAGTAAAAAAAGCCGGACTGTTATCGGTACTTTTTTCCCCAAAAATCGTTTCCTGGCTGGATTTTACCCAGGAAGGCATAGCGTTTATCTCCGATAATCGCTACACCATTGGTACACTGCTGAAACTGGATCTGTCCCTGGTGGGAGAACAGCAGATCCAGACCAATAATATTTCAGCGGTAGTAAAAAACATCCAGACCAGGCCGGAAGGCTTCCGTTACGGCCTGGAATTCGATTTCGACCAAAACAACTATATGCGCACCTCTGAAGTTAAGACCGCTCTGGCAGATATGGAACAACTACTGGAAGAGATCTACTATCAGTTAACCGGTAAGCAGAGTTTTCATACAGAAGTTTAGGGGCCTGTTAACACTAATCCCGCAAAAAAAAGACTCACATACATACGCATGTAAGTCTTAATGATTATTGGAGCTGGCGACAGGAGTCGAACCCGCGACCTGCTGATTACAAATCAGCTGCTCTACCAACTGAGCTACGCCAGCAAATTGCCAAGGACATCATAGCAGGCGGCTATTTTATGGAATTCATTACCTGGTGGCAATCTGTTCGCACGATTGTTCCACAAACGGCATCTTAGAGTATTTCCTTTCCGCCATACGCCACATCATGCTGGTTACTTTTTTTGGTTCAGTGATGGAAAAGTTGACCAGATAGTTGGTTTTGTTGAGGTATCTGGGCTGCATCTTGGTTTTAAAGCCTTTTTTCAGCAGTTCCTTACTGTAGTTCTCAGCGTTTTCCTTTTTTGAGAACATGCCCAGGGAGATGGCATTCTTCAACCCCCCACCCCGAAAATGCCAGATATCCTTCAGCCCTGCCCTGGACAGTTCTTCTATCTTGGCCTGGGCCTGGCTGCCATCACTTAATGGAGGAATTACCACCCAGAAACCAATCTGCATCTTCTCAACATTGCGTTCCATCTTGACATCAAACTTAGATTTCTTCAGCTCTGCCAATACCTTTTTAGCCACTTTCCTGTCTTTGATTGGTCCGATACGCCCACACCTACTGGTGATCTCCGGTACCGCAGGTGCTGGCGGCTTATCATCTGCTACCGGCCGTTTAATATCAGGCAGGATAATTTCGCTCTCCACCAACACCAATTTCTGTTGTGGAGCTGCCTTAACATCATCTCCCGGAGTAGAATCCGCCTGTGCCTCTGCAGTTGTTGTGGACTCGGTTACATCCACGGTCTCTTTTTCAGCCACCGAACTGCTATCAGCCTCAGCTTTAGTTTCAGTTTCTGGGGTAGTGTCGGCTTGCTGCGGTAATTCCGGTTGCTTATCAAGCACAACATCAGTAGTGCTTGGTTTCTCCTCTGCCTGTTCTGTGGCAGCTATATCCTCTGCTTTCTTTTCAACTTCATTTTCAACTACTGGTTCAGCTTCTTTTTCAGCTTCCTTTTCAACTGCCTCTTTGGATGCGGTTGTGGTTTCAGTTTCCGTTGCAACCACAGCAACCTCAGGAATTTTCTCTGGTGTTATTTCCGGCTCCACCAGTTCCGGCTCAGGTGATGGTTCTGGTTGTGGTGGCAACTCTGTTAGCATGCGCATATCACCCACATCAGACCCTGCAGCTATGGGTGTGCTTGGCTCCATCTGCTCACGCTGATAGCCCCAGGCAAAAATGCCCAGGTTGATTACCAGCAAGAGAATAAAAAGCCATTTCATAACTGTATTGTCCTATTTAGATTCACTGTTGATCAATACTATCAACCCCTGCATTACCAAACCTGATTCAATCACTGCCGGTACAGAGAGGTACCTGTTCAGGCGCTCCGCATCGCTACCGGTAAGTACCAGGGTTACTGGCTGTCCCAATTGATGAGCAATGGTGTGCTGAATTCGTTCCACCAGAGCCGCCACTGCACTCACTCCACCTGCCAGTATGGCAGACTCGGTATTGGTTGCCAGCAGACCATCCAGTTCCACATCTCCCTTGAATGGGATGGCCGTATGTTGCAACAGTGCATGCTGCATCAGACCAAACCCAGGCAGTATCAGACCGCCCATATGTTGTCCTGATAGCCCGAGCACATCTATTGTAACCGCTGTGCCACAATCCACCACACACACGGGGGCAGAATATTGTGCATACAAGGCAATCAGCGTCAGCCAGCGGTCCACACCCAGCCGTTCTGCCTCAGGATATGAGTTGGTTACACCACATGCCCGGGGAGCTGACCTTACAAATACAGGCTCATGCCCCCAATGCCCTTTAATCCAGTCGCTAAGACCTGGTTCTATCTCAGGACCAGCAACATTGGAGATATATGTCTGTCTGGGGACCGGAGATCCATTCCACTCTCTAGCAGCAAGCTGTTCCATGGAGCATCCACTGTGAGACACACTGGTAACTCTACCGGGTTGGTTTTGATTCAACCAGGCCCATTTCAGATTGGTATTGCCGATATCCAGCAACATTATCTGATGGTTTTCTGATGTGTTGTTGTCAGTCATGATTACGAGTAATCGACATCGGCAGAACCAGCTATGCTGTTGGTCTCAGGCTTACCTCTCCACCATGAAAAGGCTCTATCTCACCATCATGATCCAGCAACAGGGCACCGGTAGCATCGATTCCTCTATGCACCCCATTGATACTCCTTTTTCCATAATGCAGGGTTACTGGACAGTTGTGATAGAGATCATAACGCTGCCACTCATTCAACAGCGGCTGTAATCCATCCTGCTCAAACTCATGCATAGCCTGAAGCAGGTTGCTCAGTACTAATCCGGTAAGGCGATTTCTGGATATATTGTTACCTCCGGTAATCTCACGTAGTGAGACCCACGGCTGATCTATGGATTCACCTTGAGATGCAGTCATACCGGTATTGATCCCGATTCCCAGAACTACGCTACTGGGCCCATCTGACTCACCAGTTACTTCCAGCAGCAGGCCGGCAAGTTTGCGTTCGCGCCAATAGACATCGTTTGGCCACTTCAGACCAATCTCAGATATCCCAACCGTCTCAAGGCTGCGCACAATAGACAGACCGGCAGCCAGACTCAGGCCACTCAATTGAGCTGGACCCAAGGTAAACTCCCACAGCAGAGATAGATATATATTGCTACCAAAAGGTGATACCCATTGGCGACCACGACGTCCCCGCCCTGCTGTCTGCTGCTCCGCCAGACATGCCTGGCCTGAGGTTCGATCACTGGACATCTGATCCAGCAAGCAGGCATTGGTTGATTCAATAGACTGGTGAATCTCCAGTTTATGCAACCTGGTCTGACTCTCTGAAGTCATTGTGGAAAGAATCTTATCTCGATCCAAAAGTTCCAATGGTTGGGTGAGACGATAGCCCTTACCACGCACGGAAAAGATCTCCATATCCAGCAGTTCCTGGATCTTCTTGATCTGCTTCCAGATTGCAGCCCTGGTGATACCGCAAGACTCGGCCAGCTCCTCTCCAGAGTGGAAGCGTCCATCGGCTAACTGCCGGATGATGCTAAAGCGTGGATTCATCGGGGAATTGTACCAGAGATGGTTTTCAGTTCTTGTTTTTTATGTGCTTTTCATGACGCGGCTCACGAAGATATGCACTCTATTTTTTCACATATTTCAATAACATGGCTCATACCTTTGAACACTACTGGGAATACTATTCCTGGTCGGTAGAGTTCAGCCACTCCTGTTGCCGCCGCCGCTGCAATTCATCCATATCCGCCAGACGCCATAGCATGCAGGTATTTGGTTGTACTGCCTGCAAGACCACTTGAAACTGCATCAATTCATCTCTGCGAAAGGCATGCACTTGCACGGTATCTCCCAGGCGTTGACCGGCAAGCAGCTGATCAAGCTTAGCAGATGTAACCTTTATTCCATCCATGGCAATGAGGATATCCCCAGCCGATAAGCCTGCTTCGCATGCCGCACCATAGTCCAGAACAGTTGTCAGCTTTGCACCCAGGGGATCACTGCGGTGCGTGACACCCAGGCTCGGTTTTAGCCGGACAGGTTTTGAGTCCTCTTTTCTGCAACCGCCCTTATCGCTGGAATCTCTTGCTGGATGTATGTCATAGCCAACAGCTACGGTTCTAAGCAGTTCTTCTAAAGGCAGATCATCCACACTCCTTAGCGCGCTATTGAAAAACGGAGTTAAATCCAGACCGGTTACTTCAGTTATAAGTTGCTCTATACCAGACTCATCCAGACCAATATCAGGTTTGCCGTACTGCTGCCACAGAGCACGCATAACATCATCCAGTGATTTTTCATCACCACTATCACGCCGGATTGTCAGGTCCAGCGCCAGGGCTATAAGGGCACCCTTGGTGTAGTAGCTGACAATGGCATTGGGGGCGTTTTCATCCTGTTTATAGAATTTTGTCCAGGCGTCGAAACTGGACTCCTCCACTGTCTGCTTCTGGCGTCCACTGCCGCGCATTACACGGGTAATGGTCTGCCCCAGCAGTTCCAGATAACTATCCGGCTCTATCAGCCCACAACGGACCAAGGCCAAATCATCATAGTAAGAGGTTATCCCCTCAAACACCCACAGCAACCTGGTATACGCCTCTTCGGATAGATCAGCCTGCTTAAGAACATTGGGTCGAATACGTTTTACATTCCACAGGTGAAAATACTCATGACTGCACAGACCCAGGAACTGGCGGTAGTCATCTGTTACCTCATCTATTCCAGACTGCGGAAGGTCTGATCTCTTACAGATTAAAGAGGTAGAGCTCCTATGCTCTAAGCCACCATAACCGTCCCCAACGGCCATAACCTGAAATAGATAACGCTCCATCTGCGGCAATTGACCAAACATCTCCACATGGGTCTCACAGATCTGTTGTAGATCACGGCACAACCTGTCCATATCGCAGTTATGCCTGCCAGTAATAGCAATCTCATGTGGAGTGCCATGAACCTCAAATGAGGCATGGGTAAAGCAACCCATCTCTACCGGATGATCAATGAGTTCCTCATAGCTGTCGGCCTGATAGCTGCCAAAGCCCAGAGGCTCTGCCTGTTTTCTGGCCATGGTAGTAGCAAGCCGCCAGGCACTATACTCATCGCCTTCCGGTGAGTGGATGATGACTTCGCTTGGAACAGCCTCCTGGCCCACAACCTTTAGAAACAGTGAGGTCCCATTAAAATAAGCATGCGTTGTATCCAGGTGGGCACCGCGAACCGATAGATCCCAGGCATAGACCTGATAGCGGACCACAAGCACACCATCACAGGGGGCACATTGCCAGGTCTGTTTGTCCAGCTTGTCTACATCTACAGGCGCACCGTTACAAATAGCATCAAACGTAACAACATTCCTGGCAAAATCACGAATCATGTAACTCCCTGGAATCCATGCGGGGAGAGTTAGCACCTGTCCATTCGGATCAGGGGTGGACACTGTAAGAGTAATACCAAAGATATGGGCCTTGGGTGCAATTGGCTGTATTTGATAGATATTCATAATCCTATTACCACTCTCCCAAGACTTCTTTTGCCGGTATGTTCTGTGCTCTCACGATCAGGCCGCTATGCGTGGCCGCCACCTGATACCTGGCTTCTGGCGCAAGTGGAACATATACAGAGCTGCCAAAATAGGCGTCTATAAAAGGCATCCATTGAGCATAGTTTCTGCCGTATTTCCACAGGTCCAGGCCTAAATTAGAATTGAGGGCATAGACAGTTCGATTTGCCTCACGCTCCTGATCAATATCAGTGTAGCGACCGCTCAGGCGTTCCAGGCGAAACATCGGCTCCTTACCCAGGATTGTGGCCCATGATTTCCAGCGCAGGAACCTGGCATCCAACTGCCACTCATCTCCATTCAATCTAACCCGGACCGACTGTTTTCCCGGTTCACTTACCTTAATATCAAATGATTTGGCGGCCACTTGAGTAATTTCAATATTGGCAACATCAGTCTCACTGGTAAGCCTTTGGTATGTGTAGAGATTCGCCGTCACTGCCAACAGAAATAACCCTGATAAAGCCATCCCCAATCCACTGCTCCAATAGAGTGAGCCTGACAGTCCGCGGCGTATCTTTAAGCGGGAAACTCCCCTCAAGATAAGAGCTAGACCTATGATAATTGAACATATGGCAAGCAGTAGCATGTCATCTACCAGGTAGTTAATATCCGGTAAATAGTTGCACACTTTTCATCTAATCACCATCTGACGAACATCTACTTATCGACTGTTCCACTGACAGTGGTTAGTCTCTACAAACTGACCCATAATAAGCTCTTTACTAGGACCTGTTATTACTATGCGTATATTCATCGACGGAGACCAGTTTTTCATAGGACAAGGCGACTGAGCGCCATGTACCTGCCGTACATAAGCGAATGTGCAACGCAGTCATGGGAAAAACTGGTCCCGTCCCTTCGGGTTGGCTCTCAAATAAAGCCTTTCGGCGTTGCGCATCGCTTATTTGGAATAACCAAACTTCACTCTGCGCGCCTTGCCTGGCCTCATTTGAGAGCCAACGCTGTGTATCCGCATAGTAATAACAGGTCCTAAAACACGCAAGGTACAACTAGAATGTTACAGAGCATCGCTGGACTACTAATCCTTACCACCATCGCATGGTTGTTGGCAGAGGAACGCAAGGCCCTGCCGGTACGCACTGTCCTGGTCGGTCTCGGACTTCAGCTAGGCCTGGCTCTACTGCTACTCAAGCTACCACTGTTCCGGGAACTGTTTCTAACCCTGAATGACGTCATCAAAGCACTGGATGAGGCAACCAAGGCAGGGACCGGCTTTGTATTTGGTTATCTCGGCGGTGCACCACTTCCATTTGAAACCACAAGACCTGGAGCAGATTTTATTCTCGCCTTTCGTGCATTGCCGCTCATATTGGTAATGAGTGCCCTCTCAGCCCTGCTGTTCTACTGGCGTATCCTGCCACTACTGGTCAAGGGATTCTCCTGGCTGCTGGAACGCAGCATGGGGATAGGTGGTGCCCTTGGACTAGGTGCAGCGGCCAATATCTTTGTAGGTATGATTGAGGCACCGCTGCTTATCCGCCCCTATCTCAATCGGATGAGCAGGAGTGAACTGTTTGCAGTCATGAGCTGTGGCATGGCCACCATTGCCGGAACCATGATGGTACTCTACGCCAGCATCCTGGGAGAGAAGATCCCTGACGCCTTGGGGCATATCCTCAGTGCTTCCCTGATCAGTGCACCAGCGGCCCTGCTAGTGGCAAGACTGATGGTGCCTGAAAGTGAGGAATCCACCGCCGGTGAACTTATTCCCCCTCAGGAGGCATCCAGCAGCATGGATGCTATAACCCGTGGTACTCTGGCCGGGCTAAAGCTGTTCCTCAATATCATAGCCATGCTGGTGGTATTGGTCGCACTGGTTCATCTTGCCAACCAGATCATAGGATTGTTACCGGATATTTGGGGTGAACCACTCAGCCTGCAGAGAATTCTGGGTTGGATTATGTCCCCTGTTGTCTGGTTGATGGGCATCCCCTGGTCAGAAGCACAGACGGCCGGTAGCCTCATGGGTATAAAGACTATTCTCAATGAGTTTCTTGCCTACCTAAAAATGGCATCACTGTCAGATGGAGTCCTATCAGAGCGCAGCCTTTTGATCATGACCTACGCCCTCTGCGGCTTTGCCAACCTGGGCAGCCTGGGCATTATGCTTGGTGGTATGTGCGCCATGGCACCGGAACGCCGAGAGGAGATCGTGTCCCTGGGTATGAAATCCATCATTGCTGGCACCCTGGCGACCTGCATGACGGGTGCGGTAGTTGGTATAGTTGTAACTTGATCAAGAGTCCGCTTGCTATTTAGCCGCAAATGGACGCAAAGAACCGCAAACATTCGCAAATCTCTTTATACAATTTACGTGCTTTTGTTGTAATTCGCGTTAATTAGCGGCTCCACGTCCTGATTCCAAGCAAAGAAAAAGCCCACCCCCAGATGGGGATGGGCTGTTTCTGTAATTGACCAGAACGAGTGAAACGAGTTCAGGGAATACTTAATAAAGCGCCGAAGGTGATTTTAAGTGAAAGCCTGGCAACCAGGGCTTCGCAGAGCTCAGCCCGTTCGCGAGGGTAAAAGCAAAACAATTTGCTTTTACTGTTACCTCGCTCACCCTCCGGTCACTGCCAGCACCGTAAAGAAAAAAACCCCGACCCCCTGTTGGGGGATCGAGGTTTTTTGTTTAAAGCCTGGCAGTGACCTACTTTCACATGGGGAAGCCCCACACTATCATCGGCGATACACCGTTTCACTTCTGAGTTCGAGATGGGATCAGGTGGTACCAGTGCTCTATGGCCGCCAGGCAAACTGGCTCGCTTGCGCAAATTCGGTCAGATTGTAGCTAAGTCATCTATAGTTTGGGGTGTTGCTTCGACCCACACGCCGCACACAAAGTGTTTGGGTGTTATATGGTCAAGCCTCACGGGCAATTAGTACTGGTTAGCTTCATCCATTACTGAACTTCCACACCCAGC
>JANQEV010000062.1 GCA_028278145.1 Chromatiales bacterium
GACTCTATTGAAGAGATCGTGGGTGATGGAGATACGGTGCTGAGTGGTGATAACAGTCACCAGACCATAGACGTGCGGGACACCAAGCTTACCGGTATAGATCACATAGATGGTGGTGCAGGTAACGATACGATCATCGGCAGTACTGGAGATGACACCATTATCGGTGGTGCTGGCAGTGACAACCTCTACGGCATGGATGGCGACGACACCTTTGTTGTAGGTGCCGAGAACGCAGGTGCTGCCAACGACTATCACGGTGGAGAAGGCACCGACCGGATCGTGGCCAAGGACGGTGAAGATGTGGTTATCAACAGTCACCTGCGGCAGTCGGACTCTATTGAAGAGATCGTGGGTGATGGAGATACGGTGCTGAGTGGTGATAACAGTCACCAGACCATAGACGTGCGCGATACCAAGCTTACCGGCATAGATCATATAGATGGTGGAGCAGGTAATGACACCATTATCGGCAGTACCGGAGATGACACCATCGTCGGTGGTGCTGGCAATGACCGTGCTTATGGTGGCGATGGCTCTGACATATACGAGTTCGATCCATTCGAAGGCAGTGATTACTTCCATGGTGGTGATGGAGGACAGGGCTGGACTGATGTCATTCAACTGGATGCAACTGCAGATCCTAATGCCGGAGATAACCCCTGGACGATCGAAGTTGACGGGGTTCAGGTAGAGTATGACCTGGCTGCTCAGGCCTTGGAACTGGCGCCAGATACCTCGGGTGTGGTTACTCTTGCAGACGGCAGCGAACTGCTGTTTGACGGGGTTGAGAAGATTGAGTGGTAAGATCGGCTTAGACTGTATCTAGCAAGGGTTCACCTGACCTGTTCAACTGCCCAGACAAAATTTGTCCTGTCCGGGTAGTCGATGAATTTTGTTAAAAGTCTACTCGCAATGGAATCATTCATGGTAAATATGGACCAATTATCATGAATTGACCCATTTCCGGAGCCGTGTATGTCTGTTATCTCCATGCCCGCCAAGCATAAATTCCCCTGGTATGTGCGACTGTTTTTCTGGAATCAGAAAAGGCGTTACGGCTCTGTGCTGGAGCCGTCATACCTGTGGGGACGCAGTCCCAAGGTGTTTTCTACCCTGGCCATGCTGTATGGGGCTCTGGACAGGAAATCCTCGCCTATCACTCCCGCACTACGATCACTTATCACAGTTCGGGTATCCCAGATCAACTGGTGTGAATTCTGTGTGGATATCAACTCTGCTACGGTCCTGAAGAGACATGTTGCACCTGAAAAACTGGATGCACTGGACCATTTTGCAGAGAGCCAGCTGTTCAGTGAGGCTGAAAAGGCTGCACTGGCCTATGCGGAAGCTGTAACCCGTACAGACCAACAACCGGATCAGGCATACTTTGAACGCTTACGTGAGTATTATGACGATGATGCCATTATTGAACTCACGGCACTGGTCTGTTTTCAGAATCTCTCCAGTAAATTCAATGCCTCCCTGGGTGTGGAGGCGCAGGGTTTTTGTAAAATTGCCCCAATGCCACATGAAATAGAGCCTGAAGCAGAATACGGTTCCTAAATCAGTGCTTGAAAGTTGGCAATTTCATTTCCTAATCCCAGAACGCTAAAAACCTGAAAAATTCCAGTATTTCCGTTGCATAGCGGCCCTGGCACAGGTAGAATGCGCTGTTTTCCGGCTAGGACTGAACCTCCTGGTCAACTCCTTGCTTCACCGCATTATGCGGGAGGCTGTTATTCCGAAAGGGGAAATTATGCGTCATTATGAGATTATTTTTCTGGTCCATCCGGATCAGAGCGAGCAGGTCCCAAGCATGATTGAACGTTACCGTTCAATCATCGAGTCAAAAGAAGGCCGTATTCACCGGCTGGAGGACTGGGGTCGTCGTCAACTTGCTTATCCTATCCAAAAACTGCCAAAGGCCCACTATGTACTCATGAACATCGAGTGTGATGGTGAAGCCCTGAATGAGCTGGAAAATGCTTTCCGCTTCAATGATGCCGTACTGCGTAACATGACCATCAAACGCAAGGCAGCCATTACTGCGGCATCTCCACTGGCCAAGCCCCAGGAGGAGAGAGAAGAGAGAGCACCGAAACCAGAGGCAGTCACAGAGCCGTCTGCTGGCGAAGCCGAAGTGGCTGCAGCGGAATAAAGTCGGCCACGCCGGTTTTTTCACGCTCAAATTATTAAGACCGTGAACGACGGTCAACACAGGATTATTTGGAGAGATTAAGTATGTCACGTTATTTTCGTCGTAGAAGATACTGCCGTTTTACCGCTGAGAAGATCACTGATATTGATTATAAGGACCTGAATTTGCTCAAGGCCTATATCAGTGAAACCGGTAAGATAGTGCCCAGCCGCATTACCGGCACCAAGGCCAAGTACCAGCGGCAACTGGCTACGGCAATCAAGCGCGCACGTTACGTAGCGCTGCTGCCGTATACCGACAAGCACGAATAATTGTTTACTATCGATGTTCTGGCTAAGGCCGGCATATCGATAAGCCGGACTGGATAGATGCGTTTACTGGCATCCTATGTGATGCAGGGAAGATCGCAGGCGGTGATGGCGATTGGCGTTCTGGCGCTGTTATCACTACTGTTTCCACCCCTTACTGTCCTCAGTTCGGCTGCAGTTGCCCTGGTTACTTTACGCAGGGGGCGACTGGATGGACTGTTAGTCATGGTGCTGGGAGCAGCAGCATGTGCCCTGTTAGGGTTGTTAGTGCGGGTGGATGTGGTTTCTATTGCCGGTTTTACCATGATTATATGGTTGCCGATCTGGATTCTGGCCCTGTTGCTCAGATCCAGCAGCTCATTGGCAATTGCAACCACAGTGGCGTTACTGTTTGGGTTACTGATTATACTGGTCTATTACGTCGAGTTTAGTGATCCAGTAGCAGAGTGGCGCAGAATACTGGAGCCACTGCTGAAGAGTTTAAATCAGGGGCAGGCCCTGGAGACAGAACAACAGAAGCTGTTGCTTAATGTCCTGTCTCACTGGATGACTGGTTTAATGGCAGCAGGTTTTTTCCTGCAGCTTATGGTATCGCTGCTTTTAGCACGCTGGTGGCAGTCGCTACTGTATTACCCGGGAGGGTTTCGCAGTGAGTTTCACCAACTGCGTTTACCGCGGGCGCTGGCCATATTAACAGTGGCGGTAGTTGGATTGCTCCTTATGGATATGGGTATTGGCAGTCCCATGCTGGATTATCTGGCAATGCTGCTGATAACGGCCTATCTGTTACAGGGGTTGGCGTTGGCCCATGGCATTAGGGCGCAACTTGGAGCTAATCCTGGTTGGCTGTATGCAATGTATATATTGTTATTCATTGTCGTGCCACACATGGTAATTACTCTGGCATTCGTTGGACTTGCGGATGCCTGGTTGGATATGAGGTCGCGTATCGGGAAGGGAGAGGATTCCGGCGGGACTAACGAATAATTTTACACCTGTTCAGAGGTAACTAAGATGGAAGTCATTCTGTTACAAAAAATTGAAAACCTGGGTGCACTGGGTGACAAGGTCACTGTGAAAGCCGGGTATGGAAGAAACTACCTGGTTCCAACTGGCCGTGCTGTTTCTGCCACCAAGGAAAACCTGGAGGCCTTCGAGGCCCGTCGTGCCGAACTGGAAAAAGAGGCAGCAGAGGCGCTGGCTGCAGCAGAAGCACGCAAGGCCAAGATTGAAGAGCTTAGTATCAGCATCAGCCGTAAGGCGGGTGATGAAGGACGTCTGTTCGGTTCTGTCGGCACAGCTGATATTGCAGAGGCCGTAACCACCGCAGGTGTGGAAGTGGCAAAGCGTGAAGTTCGTCTGCCGGAAGGTCCCTTCCATCACACTGGTGAGTTTGAGGTGGTGTTACATCTGCATACAGATGTGGATGCCGTACTGAAACTTGCTGTGGTTCCGGAAGAGTAAGAGACAGTAACAGGAACTCATTGTACTAACAGGAGTTTCTTGCACAGATAAGGCCGGACTGGGGTGGATACTCCCTGGTCCGGTTTTTTATTGTCCTGACAATACTACTGTTCATCCATGTAATTTTGCGAACTCTATTACTTCTGGTATCTATATGTAGGTGTCGGATTCGGGTTATGATACTGTCCCTGATCAGGAGTAATCTGATTGGCAGGCGACATTATAAAAAAGATAGCACTCGGCCTGAAATAATCTGAATCTAAAGTATTATCTGGTTACCCCAAAACCAGCCACTATGTGACGGAATAAACGTACAAGAGATGCAAGAACAGCCATTTCCACCACCAATGATGCCGGATGAATCCGTTGCCGAAGCCCTGCGGGTACCACCACATTCGATTCAGGGTGAACAGTCGGTTCTGGGTGGGCTCATGCTGGAGAACAGCGCCTGGGATCAGATTGCTGATAAAGTGGTGGATATAGATTTCTACCGCCGTGAACATCAGCTGATATTTCGTGCCATTGCTGCCCTGGCCGATCAGAGCAGGCCCTTCGACGTAATCACGCTGTCGGAAGAGTTGGAGCGGGTATCTGCCCTGGAAGATGCCGGTGGTCTGGCCTATCTGGGAACCCTGGCCAAAGATACCCCCAGTGCTGCCAACATTCGTGCCTATGCCGATATAGTGCGCGAATACTCGGTCATGCGTCAGTTGATCAAGGTTGGTACCGAAATCGCGGATCGCGGTTTTCACCCGGAAGGGCGGGATAGTGCTGAGCTTCTGGATGAGGCGGAATCCAAGGTATTTGAGATCTCGGAGCAGATGTCCAGGGGCGGAGGTGGTTTTGCCTCCATCAAGAACCTGCTTACCAAGGCGGTGGACCGTATAGAGACCCTGTTTCAGCAGGATGAACCCATCACAGGCCTTAGCACCGGTTTTTCGGATTTTGATGAGATGACCTCTGGCCTGCAGCCGGCAGATCTGCTCATTGTTGCCGGCCGTCCCTCCATGGGTAAGACCACTTTTGCCATGAATCTGGCGGAGAACGTGGCCATTAATAACAAGGTACCGGTAGCGGTATTCAGTATGGAGATGCCAGGCGACTCCCTGGCCATGCGTATGATGTCTTCCCTGGGGCGTATTGATCAGCACCGGGTACGTACAGGCAAGCTGGAGGATGATGAATGGCCACGTCTTACCTCAGCAGTTAGTATCCTGGCCGAGGCCCCACTGTTTATCGATGACACGGCAGCACTTACTCCCACCGAGATACGGGCCAAGGCCAGACGTCTGAAGCGTGAACATGGGGACCTGGGTCTTATAGTTATCGACTATCTGCAACTGATGCAGGCACCGTCTGCCGGTGAGAACCGGGCTACTGAGATATCTTTTATCTCCCGTTCACTAAAGGCCCTGGCCAAGGAGCTTAACGTACCGGTCATTGCCCTGTCCCAGCTTAATCGAAACCTTGAGCAACGCCCAAATAAACGTCCGGTGATGTCAGATCTCAGGGAGTCCGGAAGTATCGAGCAGGATGCTGATCTGGTGATCTTCATCTATCGTGATGAGGTGTATAACGAAGATAGCGCTGATAAAGGTATTGCTGAGATCATTATCGGCAAGCAGCGTAACGGTCCTATTGGCAAGGTGCGTCTCACATTCCTGGGCCAATACACCAAGTTTGAAAACTTTATTGATGATGTATATGGCGGTGAGGATTACTGATGGGGCTGGGTCCTAAGGCCTTTATCGATCACTCTGCACTTGAGCAAAACATGCAACGGGTGCGCCAGGCCGCTCCCAACAGCCGCGTAATGGTGATGCTAAAGGCCAATGCCTATGGGCATGGCATGCTGACCGTGGCCAATACCTTGCAGAGTGCTGATTCCATGGCAGTAGCCAGGGTGAGTGAGGGGGTACAGCTGCGTGCGGCCGGTATTACCTGTCCCGTGGTGATACTGGAGGGCTGCTTCGATCAGGATGAGCTGTTGCAGGCTGCAAAGCACAATCTGGAGCTGGTTGTACATGAACAGGGCCAGATTGATCTTCTGCAACAGCAGACCCTGATTAGCCCGGTTGTCTGCTGGCTGAAGGTGGACACGGGAATGCACCGTCTTGGCTTTCCTGTTTCCAGAGCAATGGCTGCATACAATGCCCTGCGTGAGTGCAAAAATGTGGCCCCAGAAGTAAGTGTCATGACCCATCTCTCCAATGCAGATGACATCAATGATGACACTACTGATCGGCAGATCGAACTGATTCGTCCGGTGCTGGAACAGACTGGTGCACAGGGCAGTATCGCCAACTCAGGCGGTATCCTGAACTGGGCTGAGTCCCACCGCGAGTGGGTACGGCCGGGAATCATGCTCTACGGTTCTTCCCCCTTCACTGGCCGAATCGGCGCGGATGATGGACTGCTTCCGGTGATGACTCTGAAAAGCAATCTTATTGCGGTAAACCATTACTCAAAAGGCGATGGTGTTGGCTATGGTGGAACCTGGGTCTGTCCTGAGGATATGCCAGTAGGGGTCGTGGCTATCGGCTATGGGGATGGCTATCCCAGACATGCGACTCCAGGAACACCGGTTTTGTTGAATGGACAGTTGTTGCCGCTGATAGGCCGGGTGTCGATGGATATGATTACCCTGGATTTGCGCACCCAGCCGCATGCCACCACAGGTGATGAGGTGACCCTGTGGGGCAAAGGTCTTCCGGCCGAAACCATTGCTCAGCATGCAAGCACCATATCCTACGAATTGTTTTGTGGTGTAACCAGTCGTGTTGAGTTCATTCAGGAAAGATCGGGGTGAGCGTTAAGGATAAAACTGCATACAGTTGCAGCAGTTGTGGCGGAGTGTTTCCCAAATGGTCCGGGCAGTGTCCGGATTGTGGTGACTGGAACAGTTTGCAGGAAACTGCTGCTGTCTCCAAAGGCTCAAATAAACAACGTTATTCTGGATATTCCGGAGAGGCACCAAGCCCCAGGATATTTGCCCTGGCAGATGTCAAGCCGGCGTTGCAAAAGGGTGTTTCAACAGGAATTGGTGAGTTGGATAGGGTGCTGGGTGGTGGCCTGGTATCCGGTTCGGTAGTGCTGATTGGTGGTGATCCCGGTATTGGGAAATCAACCCTGCTGATTCAGGCCATGGCCAGCTTCACCGATCAACTGTCCACTCTCTATATCAGTGGCGAGGAATCACCAGAGCAGATCAGTATGCGCGCCCGTAGGCTGGGTCTGCCATGTGATGGACTCAGACTACTGTCAGAAACCTGCGTAGAAACCATTCTGAAGCAGGCCGCTATTGAGAAGCCCAGTGTAATGGTGATCGATTCTATCCAGACGGTCTATACCGAGATGCTGCAGTCTGCTCCCGGCTCTGTGGCCCAGGTGCGGGAGTCCACGGCACAGTTGGTGCGTTTTGCCAAGCAGATGGGTACCGCAATATTCCTGGTGGGTCATGTCACCAAGGAAGGTACACTGGCAGGTCCCAGGGTACTGGAACATATGGTGGATACGGTGCTCTACTTTGAAGGGGAGCAGGGTAGTCAGTTCCGTCTCATACGTACTATCAAGAACCGCTTTGGTGCAGTAAATGAGTTGGGCGTGTTCGCCATGACCGACAAGGGCCTGCGTGAGGTAAGCAATCCATCTGCCATATTCCTGTCACGCCACCAGGAGGAGGTAGCGGGTAGTGCCATACTGGTCACTCGAGAGGGCAGTCGTCCTCTGATGGTAGAGGTACAGTCGCTGGTGGATGAGAGTCATCTGGCCAACCCTAGGCGAGTCAGCCTGGGTATGGAGCAGAATCGCCTGAATATGCTGCTGGCGGTGCTGCACCGCCATGGTGGCATTGCCATGTTTGATCAGGATGTATATGTCAATGTAGTGGGTGGGGTACGGATTACCGAAACTGCTGCTGATCTGCCGGTGCTGATGGCCATCCTGTCCAGCTATCGTGATCGGCCGCTGCCCCACGATCTGGCGCTATTTGGGGAGGTAGGGCTGGCAGGTGAGATTCGTCCTGTTCCCAGTGGTCAGGAACGCCTGCAGGAGGCGGCGAAACATGGTTTCAGGCGGGTGATCCTGCCGCGAGCGAATGCTCCAAAGAGGAATCCTGAGGGAATTGAAGTACTGGCTGTGGATCGGCTGTCAGATGCCCTGGATGCGATTTAAATTCCTGATTACTTAGGTACTCTCAACTATCCAAGTGCTACCAGCTCACGCTCCAGAATGTCTGCATCACCCAGATTCAGTTCCACCAGGCGTCGCAGATAGGTTATGCTGTCTATATCGATGTGCTCACAATGCAGGCCAGCCATGTCATGGTGGGTATGAGCCATCCTGGTATGCATGCGGATATCAAACTCATGTTCCGTATCCAGTTGAATCAGAAAGGTTACCTCATCGCCAACAGATGCTGACCAGCCCTCGGGGCGCTTTATGAGAACACCATTCAGTGATATATCAACAAGTTGTACCGGTATCAGGCCAGAAGGCCCTTCAATGCTGGCTCCAGCGTCAAACAGTATGCGTTGGAACTTGCGTCTGTTTTCACTGCTCATATTTCAGGATCCTATGCGTTGTACATAATTTGCAGACCCAGGTTACTGCATACAGGATCTAGATAGGGTTATCGGCAGTTGGAGGGTTTTCTTTATGAAACTTCATCTCGATGCCATCGATTTCGATCAGAGCGCCCTCAGGCAGATGAATTGCACTGTTGCCGGTGGGTATTCCATCAACCAGTGGTTGCTCCTCCCCCTCAAGATGAGATAGAAAATAGCCATCTTCACCCCGGTTAACTACCACAGCACATACTTTGCCAGTGAGTCCAAGCCTGGTCATAGAGGGATTGAGAGGGATTATGCGCCCAATATGCTCACCGCTGGTTACTTGAAAAAAAGCATATGGAAGAGCATTCAAATCATTCATGATCTGGTCAATTGAGGTCTCATTCAGGTGCAGATTGAGGTTTCTGTTTGTGTCTGTCTTATACAATCTACTCACCAAATACTAAGAAGAATCCTGGGAATCTGTTTCGCCAATTGATAAGGTGGGCAATGAGTATATCCAGTTTTACTGAAATATCAAAGTGTTCCGTGGCTAATTTCAGGTCTTTTCATGTTTGCGTAGCTCTGGCCAGATTCTGAGCATTCTCACGGCATTATCCTGGGTCTGCAGTATCTCAATCGGATAGCCATGTAGAAGCAATGATGTGCCGGGTTGGGGGATAGTCTCCATATATTCTATTATCAGGCCATTGATAGTTCTCGGCCCATCATCTGGCAACTCCCATTTGAAGGCTTTTACCAGTTCACGTACCCCGGCATTACCTGCCACAAGAAAACTGCCGTCATCCTGTGGTTGAGCGTCTGGAATACTGTCAGATGGGTCGGTAGTAAATTCACCTACTATTTCCTCCAGAACATCTGCCAATGTGACCAGCCCCAGTAGATCTCCATATTCATCCACCACCAGTCCAAAACCTTTTTTCTTGCGTTGGAAATTGAGCAGTTGGCGGTTTAAAGGGGTTCCTTCCGGTATGTAGTAGGGTTCCTCTGCCATCTCTCTGATTTTATCCTTGGTGAATTCACCTTGGGACATGGCAATCATGGCGCTTCTGATATGGATGACCCCAACCAGGTTGTCGATGCCATCATCAAATACCACGATTCTGGTGTAGAACCCTGTTTCAAGTTGGTTGATTATCTCCTCAATACTGTCCTGTAGATCGATACCATCCACCTCATTACGTGGGATCATGATGTCTTCTACAGCTGCTTTTTGCAGGTCCAGTACACTAAGCAGCATCTTTTGGTGGCGCTTTGGAACCATGGCACCTGCTTCAGCCACAACTGTGCGTAGTTCATCCTGACTGAGGTTCTGTCCATTGCTGCTTTCCGCGGCTACACCAAATAGTCGTAACAGACCGTTTGCAATCCAGTTTACAACCCATATAAGCGGGTAAAAGATACGTAGTAGTGGTGTGTAGACAAATGCTGCTGGGAAGGCCAGGCGTTCCGGGTGGAGTGCAGCCAGGGTCTTGGGTGTGACCTCGGAAAATATGAGTATTACCAGGGTCAGAATACCGGCTGCAGCGGCAATTGCACCTTCGCCCCCAATTCTGATGGCAATAATCGTGGCGAGAGAGGAGGCCAGAATATTTACGAAGTTATTTCCCAGCAGGATAAGACCAATCAAACGGTCGGGTCGTTTTAGAATGTTATGGGCACTGGTAGCACCAGGGTGGCCGGTGTTCTTCATGTGGCGCAGGCGATAACGATTTATAGTCATCAGTGCTGTTTCGGAACCGGAGAAAAACGCTGATAATAGGATCAGCAGGAACAGCATGCCAAACAGTGTGGCCAGGGGGATATCGTTCAAGTCGGGAGTACCTATAATGGCTATATTTTCCTCTTTCTATGATGCTGGTACTGTTCTGTCAAGTAGACTCCGGAGAGCAGATGGACAATTTAGACACAAACCCGCTTGCAGACAGCCTGGTCTATACAGCCAGGCTACCAATTTCCTGGTCGCCAAGGGATCCATCTGGTTCAGATAGTGAATATGTCAGAGTGGCTGAGCACAACGAACATGTTCTGCGTTGTGCCAATCTTCTGGGCGAGCAGCACAGAGATAGGGTTGATGAAGAGTCAGAAACGGATTCTGCCCTGATGCGCCTGGAGGTAAAGGTAAATCTGCTTCTGGAGTTGGTGGCCCAGCTGGATCAGCGGACAAATCAGATACCGGAAGCTACAGAGGTAAGGCTTGCCTCCGGTGGTATTGAGTGGAAATGTGGTGATACACCACCGGCGTTGGATAGCACTGTCTGGATCAATCTATATATAGACAACAGAATTCCGGATGCAATGAAGATCCCTGCCAGGGTTTTGACGCTTCGCGAAGAGCCGCCAGGCTCAAATGTAGGTGCCAAATTTGAGTCGCTGGGTGAGATGGTGCAGGAGCATCTGGAAAAAATGATCTTTCGACACCATCGTCGCATGATTGCCCAGTCAAAAGCTGGTGAGTAGGGCAGGATAGTACAGAAGCAGAATACTCTGTATATTCAAAGTGGTAGTCATGTCTTTGTAATATGACATTATTTTGACATGCGCGTCATATAGTGCTTTACTCGTCTATAGAATCCTCATCAAGCCTAAACCATAACTCTAAAGGTATTTAGCACATGGCGCCCTTATCCAAACCAGATCATGAACATATCTGTGGCAGGGTATTACTGCTGGATACGCATGAAACCAGAATTACCTACCTTAGAAACGTGCTTGAGTTTGTGGATTACTCTCTGCAGGTTGAAGCTGATCTGGAGAAGGTTGAAGCACTGCTACGGGAAGAAGAAAGTTATACCACCATCATGTTGACCCCGACTATCGATGCTGGAGATTGCAACAAGCTGGTTGAATTACTGGAAGGCATGGAGCATGCGCCAGCACTGTTTCTGGTGCATGACGAGGAGAATCCCTGGAAAAAACCACCAGAGATATCAGGGGTTCTGGGTGAGATTAGTCTACCCACCTGTTACACCACCCTGCTTAATGCCTTGTCGCGGGCGCAACTCTATATGGAAAATCAGGCTGCTGATGAAGGTACCGCCAGGAGACTGGAACTTTTCCGCAGCTTTTCCGGTAACAGCCGCGCCACCAGACAGATAAACAAGCTGATAGAACAGGTAGCAGACTCAGATGCCACCGTACTCATTCTGGGTGAATCCGGAACCGGTAAGGAGGTTGTAGCGCGTAAACTCCATTTCCACTCCAACCGGCGTGGCAAGCCTTTTGTGCCGGTAAATTGTGGCGCCATTCCTGCCGATCTCCTGGAGAGTGAGCTGTTTGGGCATGAAAAGGGTGCCTTTACCGGGGCAATAAACTCCAGGGAAGGGCGCTTTGAGATGGCAGAAGGGGGTACCCTGTTTCTGGATGAGATCGGGGATATGAGCCTCTCCATGCAGGTAAAGATCCTGCGGGTACTGCAGGAACGCTCATTTGAGCGGGTTGGCAGCAACAAGACCATAAAGTGCAGTGTACGTATCATTGCCGCCACCCATCGCGATCTGGAACAGCTGATTAAAGAGGATAAGTTCCGGGAAGATCTGTATTACCGCCTGAATGTATTTCCTATTGAGGTGGCTCCGCTCAGAGACAGGGTGGCGGATGTGGCGGTATTGGTTACCGACCTCATTTCCAGAATAGAGACTGAAAAGCGTGGTTCAGTACGTCTGACACCTGCAGCGGTAGCGGCACTCTCCCAGTACCAGTGGCCAGGCAACGTGCGCGAACTGGCAAATCTTATTGAGCGTCTGGCCATCCTCTATCCCTACGGCGTGGTGGATGTGAAAGATCTGCCAGAGAAGTTTCGTGAGGGCATTGAACTGCCTCACTCCGATAGTGAACAAAACCTTCCTATGGTTACGGTACATGGAGATGAGCCTGATACCATCCAATCTGTACCCAGATTGCCCAAAGATGGGATTGACCTCAAGGCCCACCTGAGCGAAATGGAGCTCACCCTGATAAAACAGGCCCTGGACGAATCTGGAGGGGTAGTTGCCCATGCCGCAAAATCTCTCAAGATGCGCCGAACCACCCTGGTGGAAAAACTACGGAAATATGGCATTCAACGTGCCTAAATCTCGACATTTATTTGACGCACAAAAATATAACAGCCATAACACCTTGATTATAAAGGCCTAAATAAATAGGCACGCATATTGCACTTATCCGGTTGAATCGACATACAGATAATTCAATCGCTAGTGGAATATGCATATGAGCAGTGTAAACCCGCTTAACCAGAGTCAGCTTGAAGATGCCTTCCAGGTCTTTAATCAGGTGTCTGAACAGTTGGTGGACTCCTACCAGCAGTTGCAGGATCAGGTGCAGCACCTTAGCTCAGAGCTGGCAACCGCCAGAACTGAGCGTATGCGTCAGCTGGCGGAAAAGGAGTTGCTTGCCAACCGTCTGAGCCAGCTGCTGGATGCCCTGCCAGCAGCGGTAGTAGTGTTGGATGCCCAAGACCGGGTGGAGCAGTTTAATCCGGCGGCTTCTGAACTATTTCAGGATTTTCATCCTGGTAAACAGTGGGATGAAATCTACAGCTTTAACTTCCAGCCCGACCAGCATGGCAAGGAACAGTCTTTGATCAATGGTCGCCTGGTGAGCATGACGGAGCGGTGGCTGGATTCGGATAAAGGTCGTATTCTTCTGTTTCTGGATATCACAGAGACCAGGGAACTGCAGGAAAGGCTCAATCGAAGACAGCGTCTCAGCACCATGGGTAAGATGGCGGCCCAGCTTGCCCATCAGATACGTACTCCACTCTCTTCAGCACTGCTTTACGCCTCCCATCTCACCAATGGTGAGTTGGAACCAGAACGCAGACAGCGTTTTTCAGAACGCATCAAAGTCAGCCTGCAACTTATGGAACGTCAGGTAAATGACATGTTGGCTTTTACCCGCGGTGGTCGTTATTCACCTGAGCTGTTCGACCTGATTCCATTGTTGGAAGAGACCATCCATATGCTTGATCCCGCACTTAAAAAGATCAGTGCCGGATTCAGCTTCAAGAACCGTATCACAGGAAGATGCATAGTTCAGGGTAATAGAGATGCACTACAGGGGGCCTTCATGAATCTGGCCACCAATGCACTCAAACATGGTGGAGATGGTGTGGAACTGCAGATTGAAGTTTTTAGAACCGGCAGTCAATCTCTGCGCCTGGCAGTTACTGACACCGGCCCCGGTATTCAGGCCGAGATCATAGATAAGATCTTCGATCCCTTCTTTACCACCAGTAGCAGTGGCACCGGGCTGGGTCTGGCGGTGGTTCAATCTGTGGTGCTGGATCACAACGGCAAGATAAGCGTGCAGTCACAGGAGGGTGAAGGCACCTGCTTTATTCTCGACCTGCCAATGGTGGCAATACCCGAAAATGATTCACCGGAAGCCGCTACAACCACAAGTGACAGATCTTTACCCATTTTCCGGAGGGCTGCTGTATGAGCCATGCGACCGTATTAGTAGCTGAAGACGATCCCAATCTACGTGAAGCGCTGTGTGAAACCCTGGAACTGGCCGGTTACCAGGTTGAGGCTGCGAGTGATGGTAAGGCGGCACTGGAAATCATGCAGACCAAGCCGGTGGGAATGGTTGTGAGTGATGTGCAGATGCGACCAATGGATGGTCATGAGCTGATGACCAGGGTCAAGTCCATCTACCCATCTATTCCGGTATTGCTGATGACTGCGTATGGAAATATAGAAAAGGCAGTGAGTGCCATGCGGGAAGGGGCCGTAGACTACCTGGCCAAGCCGTTCGAAGCCGGAATGTTGGTGGAGAAGGTGGAGAAGGCGGTGTTGAGTCTAGGTCAGGGAGCTGCCAATGAAGGAGTAGTGGCAGACGACAAGAAATCACGCAAATTGTTGGAGTTGGCCCGACGCGTGGCATCCAGTGATGTAACAGTGATGATTGGTGGTGAGAGCGGTACCGGAAAAGAGGTGTTTGCCCAGTATATCCATCGTAATTCACCCCGGGCAGAGGGTCCCTTTATCGCCATTAACTGTGCCGCCATACCGGATAATATGCTGGAAGCGGTCTTGTTTGGCTACGAGAAAGGTGCCTATACCGGTGCCCACAACTCTGCCCCTGGCAAGTTTGAACAGGCCCAGGGTGGAACCCTGTTGCTGGACGAGATCTCCGAGATGAGTCTGAACCTTCAGGCCAAGCTGCTGCGGGTGTTACAGGAGAAAGAGGTGGAAAGGCTGGGTGGCCGTAAGGTGATCCCACTAGACGTCAGGGTCCTGGCTACATCCAACCGCAAACTACGGGAAGAGGTTTCAGCAGGGCGTTTTCGTGAAGATCTGTTCTTCCGTCTCAATGTATTCCCGCTATTTCTGGAACCGTTGCGTAACCGCACTGAAGACATATTGCCCCTGGCCCGGTTATTCCTGAACCGGCACTGTGTGCAACAGGGAATCACTTGCAAGCAACTGGATTCCTCAGCAGAAAAAAGTCTGCTGGCCCATACCTGGCCAGGCAACGCCAGAGAGCTGGATAATGTGATGCAACGGGCGCTGATACTCAGTACTGGCAGTGAAATAGTTGCAGATGATCTGACCCTGGTAGAAGAGCCAGGCGCTGTTCAACCAGAAAGTGATCACAGTCGAGGCAGGCTGAATGAAGACCTGCGCTCGGTAGAAGAGCAGATGATCCTGGATGCGTTGCGGGATGAAAAGGGTAGTCGCAAAGATGTAGCCAGCAGGCTTGGAATCAGCCAGAGAACCCTACGCTACAAAATAGCCCGTCTGCGTGAGGCTGGCGTGGAGATCCCAGGGTAAGAGTTGGTGTGAAAACTGCATGTTTTTCATAGATTAAACAGTTATTGAATTGGCGGTGGATTATGAGTACAGCAGACATTAATCAGGTATTGGCAACCATGCGCGTAATGGCAGCTCAGGCATCCGGGCAGCCAGCACGTGTGGAAGAGGGTGCAGGCAGTGATTTCAGCCAGCTGCTGAAACAGTCGATCGACAAGGTCAATGAGGCGCAACAGACGGCAGGTGCCATGAAACAGGCCTTTGAGACCGGCCAGGGTGAGGTGGAGCTGGCAGAGGTGATGGTGGCGGTTCAGAAATCCAGCCTATCATTTGAAGCCATGGTGCAGGTGCGTAACAAGCTGATCGATGCATATAAAGACGTCATGAATATGCCGATATAACTATCTGTATTTAAAGCAATATTAGTCTTGATGAATGGGTGAGGTCTGGAGTAAATGGCAGAACAAGCTGAAACTGGAAATAATGCGCTGACACAGACTCAGACAGTTAAATTGTCCAATAATCCGATCCTGCGGCAATTGATGATCATGGTGAGTATTGCTGCCAGTGTCGCCCTGGGCGTGGCCGTTGTCCTGTGGAGCCAGACGCCAACTTACAGCCTGCTGTATGGGAACCTATCCACCACTGATGCGGGTGAGGTTGTAGCGGCCCTGGAGCAGGCCAACATCCAATTCAAGGTGGATAACACCACAGGTGCGGTCATGGTTGCCAGCAAGGATTTGCATAATGCCAGGCTAAAGCTTGCCGGTGATGGTTTGCCGCGTGGTGACAGCATGGGATTTGAACTGCTGCAGCAGGAGACAGGACTGGGAACCAGCCGTGCAGTGGAGGCTGCCAGGTTTCATCGGGCGCTGGAGGGCGAACTGGCCCGTACCATAGCCACCCTGGCCACGGTTCAGAGTGCCAGGGTACATCTGGCTACCCCTAAACAGTCGGTATTTGTACGCCAGAAAAAAACTCCTAGTGCTTCAGTAGTACTTAAACTCTACTCCGGGCGCTCCCTGGAAAAGTCTCAAGTGGCATCTATCGTACATCTGGTTGCAGCCAGCGTACCGGAGCTGGAGGCCAGCAAGGTCACGGTGGTAGACCAGAAAGGCACCTTGTTGAGCACGGACATGGATACCCGTGAAATGATGCTTACTGCCAACCAGTTTGAATATACCAGGACGCTGGAAGACCACTATCGTAAGCGTGTAGTAGACATCCTGGTACCATTCCTGGGAGAGGAGAATATACGTGCTCAGGTGACTGCTGAAGTGGACTTTACCATGACTGAACAGACTGCTGAGCGCTATAACCCGGATCTGCCTGCCCTGAGAAGTGAACAGGTGAATGAGGAAAGCAGTAAATTGTCAGCGGTTCAGGGAGTTCCAGGGGCCATCACCAATCAGCCACCGGCAGCAGGAAGAGCCCCTCAGACTGCAGGTGGTCAGCCTGGAGCAGAAGGTGCTGAGGCAGCACCACTCAACAGTAGCAAACGGTCTACCAGGAATTACGAACTGGATAAGACCATTAGCCATACCCGCCTTTCCGCCAGCAACCTGAAGCGTCTTTCCGTAGCAGTGGTGGTGGATAATATTGTTACCACAGCAGATGATGGAACCGTCAGCAGCAGGGAGCGTACTCCTGAGGAGGTCAGCCGGATAAGCGAACTGGTCAAGGAGGCCATAGGTTATAGTGCTCAGAGAGGCGATAGTGTTCGGGTGGTAAATGCCGCATTCCAGGTGCCCGAGCCACCAGAATCTCTGCCAGAAATACCTATCTGGGAGGAACCATGGGTGTGGGATATTGCCAAACAGGTGGGTGGTTTAATTCTGGTACTGATACTGATCTTTGTGGTGCTGATGCCTACAATGAAGAAACTGATAGCCACACCGGTAATTACCGCAGAAGCGGCTGCTGCCGCTGCTGGTGGAGTACCGGGTGGAGTACCGGGTGGAGTTCCTGGCCAGCAACAGCTGGGAATGGAGGGTGGTGGTATGGCAGGGCAGGAAGGGGGTGAAGCGGTGCAACTGCCTGGACCTGCTAAATATGAAGACACACTTGAGGCTGCACGACAGATGGTCAATGATGATCCGAAGCGGGTGGCACAGGTGGTTAAGAGCTGGGTAGGAGAGGATGGCTGAGACTAATCAAGAAGACGTTGCCAAGGGATTGAAAGGTGTGGATCGAGCTGCGATCCTGATGTTGGCCCTGGGTGAGAAAGATGCAGCAACTATCCTTGCGCACATGGGTCCGAAAGAGGTTCAGGATCTGGGTTCAGCCATGGCTGGCCTGCACAATGTTTCCACTGCGGAGATGGAAGCGGTGATGAACTCATTTGTGTCCACTCTGGGTACCCAGACGGCACTGGGTATGAATTCTGATGAGTATATTCGCAATGTCATGACCCAGGCCCTGGGTACAGATAAGGCCAGTGGTGTTATCGATCGCATCCTGTTGGGCCGCAACAGTAAAGGACTGGAACAGCTCAAGTGGATGGATGCTCGTTCCATTGCTGAAATCATCCGATATGAACACCCACAGATCATAGCCATCGTCATGTCATTCCTGGATCCGGACCAGGCCGCAGAGGTGCTATCTGAATTCGCGGAGAATACCCGCAGCGACATCATCATGCGTATAGCTACCCTGGATGGTATTCAACCGGCCGCTTTGCAGGAACTTGACCAGATTTTGGACAGCCAGTTTTCCGGAACCTCTAATGTAAAATCGGCCACTTTGGGTGGTGTTAAGGCCGCAGCGGATATTCTCAACCTGGTGGAGGGCAGTATTGAAGCCACAGTGATGGAACAGGTGGAGACCGCCGATCAGGAACTGGCTCAGGAGATCCAGGACAACATGTTTGTATTCGAGAACCTGATCGATGTGGACGATCGTGGTTTTCAATCCCTGTTGCGTGAAATTGCCTCCGACCAGCTTATGTTGGCACTACGTGGTGCTGACGAGGCCCTGAAGGAGAAGATATTCAAGAACATGTCACAACGGGCGGCAGAGATGTTGAAGGATGACCTGGAAGCAGCACCGCCGGCACGTCTGAGTGATGTTGAAAGTGCCCAGAAAGAGATTCTCTCGGTAGCACGTCGACTTGCAGATGCTGGCGAAATCAACCTTGGAGGAGCTGGTGGCGAAGAGTTCGTCTAAGATCATCAACTCTAAGGATCAGGATGGAGTCAAGCAGTGGTCTCCACCTGAGATGATTCGCAGTGCCAGCGATGTAAGTGTGCTTGAAGCCAGGGGTTCAATGCTTACTGCAGAGCAGCTGGAACAGGTACAGAATCAGGCCTATCAGGAAGGATTTGAACAGGGCAAGGAAGAAGGATTTAAATATGGCCATGAGGAGGCCCTGGCTGAGTCCAGAAATCTCCTCCAGCAGAAGGCTCATATGATGGATGAGCTGCTTACTACCCTGGATACACCGCTCAAAGAGTTAGACGAACAGGTGGAAAGAGAGCTTATCAGTCTAACTATCTCCATGGTCCGGCAACTGGTACGACGTGAGGTCAAGGCCGACCCAGGCCAGATTATCGGTGTGGTGCGTGAATCATTGACCCTGCTGCCTGTCTCCTCCAGAAATGTGCGCCTGGTACTGCATCCGGAAGATGCCAAGCTGGTACGTGAGATATTCGAGGTCTCTGAACAGGATCTGGTATGGAGCATAGTTGAAGATCCGGTACTGGGACGTGGTGGTTGCAAGGTCATAACCGATACATCTCAGATTGACGCCACGCTGGAATCACGGCTTGCCGCCATGATCACCACACTGCTTGGTGGTGAAAGAGATCGCGATGAAGCGGAGAGTGAGGGCGCACAATGAGGCAGAATGAAATACCTCAATCTGAGCGCTCTGATATCTGGGCGGAAAGAATATCCAAATCCCACACCCGGCTGGGAGACAGCCGTGGTCTAGCGCTGGAAGGCAAACTTACCCGCATGGTAGGTCTGACCCTGGAGGCGGTGGGATGTCGTGCCGCTATCGGTGGCCAGTGTGAGGTCATAGGTAGTGATAACAGAAGCATCGAGGCAGAGGTTGTCGGGTTCTCAGGCGAGAGCCTGTATCTGATGCCTACCGGTGATATCCAGGGCTTGGAGCAGGGTGCCAGAGTGGTTCCCACCGGCAGGGTGTGTGAGGCCGCAGTCAGTGATTACCTGCTGGGTCGGGTCATAGATGGTGCTGGAATGCCACTGGATGGCAAGGGACCAATCCATACCGATGCCAGACTCCCCCTCACCGGCAAGACCTTTAACCCCCTGGCCCGCAGCCCCATTCGGGAGCCACTGGATGTAGGAGTGCGTGCCATCAATGCCCTGCTCAGTGTAGGGCGTGGCCAACGTCTGGGACTGTTCTCAGGCTCCGGTGTGGGCAAGAGTGTTCTGCTGGGAATGATGACCAAGTACACAGATGCGGACATCACAGTGGTGGCGCTGATTGGTGAGCGTGGACGTGAGGTGAAGGAGTTTGTGGAGAATATCCTGGGGGAGGATGGCATGGCGCGCGCCGTGGTGGTTGCAGTGCCAGCCGATCATCCACCCCTGCGCCGTATGCACGGTGCCATGCTGGCAACCAGTATCGCTGAGTATTTTCGGGATAAGGGACTCAAAGTGCTGTTGTTGATGGATTCCCTCACCCGCTTTGCCCAGGCACAGCGTGAGATAGCCCTGGCCATCCATGAGCCGCCAGCCACCAAGGGTTATCCACCATCGGTGTTTGCTAAGCTGCCACAGCTGGTGGAGAGGGCCGGTAACGGCGACCATGGGGGTGGCTCCATCACTGCATTCTACACAGTGCTGACCGAGGGTGATGACCAGAATGATCCTATCGCTGATGCCGCCCGTGCCATTCTGGATGGGCATATCGTGTTATCACGTAAGTTGGCAGAGAGAGGCCACTATCCTGCTATCGATATAGAGGCATCCATCAGCCGGGCCATGAATGATATCACCAGCCATGAGCATCAGGACGCCGCAAGATCATTTAAACAGCTATACTCTATCTATCAGCAGAATCGCGATCTGATCAACGTGGGTGCCTATGAAAAGGGCAGTGATGAGAGCATTGATGCTGCTATAGATGCCATACCGCTACTGGATGAATTTCTCCGGCAGCAGATGCGCAACTCGGTGCCCTTGGCTCAGAGCATGCAGGATCTGCTGACGCTGTTCCCACCCATGACCGAGATGACAGTAACCTAAAGGATAATTGTTGTGGTGCAATCCAAACGCTTAAAACCAGTACACCGTGTTGCAGAGTCCAGAGAGCAGACTGCGGCCCGGGAAATGGGCGACTCACAACGCTATGTACATAAGCAGGAGGAGCGTCTGGAGGAGCTACGGCGTTATCACAATGAGTATCTGGAACGATTTCATACCGCCGCCAAGCAGGGCATGAGTGCCATACAGCTACAGGAGTACCGGGCGTTTCTGGCTAAGCTGGAGCGTGCCATCAGGGAACAGGAGGCAATCATTAAGGATGGACGCAATGTGCATCAGCTCAACAAGGACAACTGGCAGCAGAAGCATATACGTACCCAGGCCCTGGGTAATGTGATCGACCGCTACAAGCAGGCTGAAAACAAGGCTCAGGACAAGCGTGAACAGAATGAAGCGGATGATCGCAGTCAACGCAAGTCCAAGTAACTTAATAATATTGATTAAGTAACTAACGCAACTCTAGATAATTCCGGATAAATCTTTGATTTTTCAATCAATTACGTAAGAAATCCCAGTTGTTCGGCTACTGATCATGTCGTACACTCCCTACGAACGATAGACTAAGGGATTTCTGATTCATACGTCATTCCGGCACAGAATTGAGTCTAAGTTGCTGATTCTATGCGCTCTCTGCATATGTGGGGTGACAAAATGGAGTTGATCAGAACCTCCTTTGAAATAATAGGAATCAATTCCAGATGAAAAACATAATCTACGGTATCGCCGCAGCACTGATCCTTTCTGTTCCCGCAGTCCAGGCCCAGGAACTGGAAACCAAGACTATACCTATGGCCTATTTCAGTGTGCCATTTGGGGACATGCAACAGGACTCTGCTCCAGTGTTTGGGTTTAAAGTCACCCAAACCGCTACCGACTCACAGGGTGGATTTAACCTGTTCCAGAGTCAACGTCCGGCCATATTTGATTATCAAATGAGAAATGGTGAGAGCCACGCTTTTACCATCAACGGTTTCAACGCCTTGGAAAAGACCAATGTGGTCTATGCAAATGGCACTTCTAAAACAGAAACTACTCTCAACTGGAAGATAATACTCCCGGCAGTTTTCTTTGGCGGCATTTTTCTCTTCAAGGTAACTGAAGGTGAGGGTGGTGGTTCTGATCACTCAGAGGTGGTTTGTGTTGCTGAGTGTTTCAGTTTTTAACCACTATCTAAGACGCAATACTGGTTAATTATAATGGGGCTGCGGCCCCATTTTTCATGTGACTATGGTTTGTTGCAGTGTGGTTTTGAGTCAGGTGGTCGTAGCTGCGATTTCTTAGTCTTGGTAAGTAATTTCGTAGCCTGCTTACCACTGAGTTCTTCCTAAACTTCTATGAAAGGCTACGAGCCTATTTCTTTTGC
Organism: Chromatiales bacterium; assembly: GCA_028278145.1. Lineage (GTDB taxonomy): Bacteria > Pseudomonadota > Gammaproteobacteria > Chromatiales > Chromatiaceae > JAAGZL01. Next base: position 21,858 of record JANQEV010000062.1, read on the forward strand.
TTGTCCAAAAGAAATAGGCGAAAGAAAAGGACACTCCACGACTTGCCCCTTCGGGGTACCCTGCGTTCCTCACCGCTCCAGGGGCTCCAGCGAAGGGATATCCCTATCCCTCGCTGGAGGCGCCACTTCCCTGTGGCGCCCCTGCGGGCCTGATCCTGAATCGGTTCCGGTACTCGGCTATGTCGGAGGAGGTAAAAACAACTCTGTTTTGACTTCACTGGCTTTCTAAAACTGCTACTCGATCTATCAAATAGGCATGAATTAGAAACAGCCACCAAATAACCCTTGTGTTGCACCGAGCATCGCAGTTGGAAGCGGTTTAGGCCAGAAGGGGACCGACATGGATGTCAGTCCTGTCCATCGGGGCAGGATGCCCCTTATGGACAGCCCCGCTGGAAACGAGAAGCACAGGGCACCCGAAGGGTGGAACACCAGGGCGCTCTTTTCTTTCGTCCCTTTCTTTTGAGCGACCAAAAGAAAGGGACTCGTGGCGCTTCGTAATGAATGAAAAAAGAGCTGCGCGCTAAGTAGCCACGAAACTATTTACTGGACAAGGAAAATACTTGGGAAGAATACCCCAAATAGACAGGATAGTTATTTATTTATCAAGTAAGAAAGTAAGCCAAATCAAACCAAAACCAGATTATCCCGATGAATCAACTCATCATCATCCACATAACCCAAAATCTCACCAATCATACTGCTAGGCTGACCCTTAATCCGATCGGCCTCCAGGGCGTCATAATTAACCAACCCACGTGCCACCTCATTACCATCCTCATCCACACATGAGACCACTTCACCCCGGGCAAAGTCGCCACTGACGCTCTTAACCCCTACTGCCAACAGACTGCCACCACGCTGATGCAGCACCTTCACGGCACCGGAATCCAGCACCAGCTTGCCGTGCACTCGCAGGTGGCCTGCCAGCCAGCGCTTACGCGCGGTCTGCGGCTCCTGCACTGGGGTCAACAGGGTACCGATCTCTTCCCCCTGTGCAATACGTAGGATCACATCTTCCTCGGCTCCAGGGGCGATAACAGTGGCAGTACCGGAACGTGCTGCCAGCCGTGCAGCCCGTACCTTGGTTACCATGCCGCCCAGACCAAGACCACCAACTGATCCACCTGCAGCCTGATCCAGATCCGCACTGTCCACCTTCGACTCTGAGATCAACTTGGCGTTGGAGTTAAACCTTGGATCACTATCAAACAGACCTTTCTGATCGGTTAACAGAACCAACAGTTCTGCACCCACCAGATTGGCCACCAGGGCCGCCAGGGTGTCGTTATCACCAAAGCGCAACTCATCATTGGCCACGGTGTCGTTCTCGTTCACTACCGGTACCACACCCAGTTTGATCAGCGTAAGCAGGGTGCTGCGGGCATTCAGATAACGTCTGCGGTCTACCAGATCATCATGAGTAAGCAGGAACTGGGCAGTGTGCAGATCAAGCTTCTGGAAACAGGTTACATAGGCACGCACCAGCCCCATCTGCCCGATGGCTGCCGCGGCCTGCAGTTCATGCAGGGTGGTGGGTCTGGTGTT
>JANQEV010000072.1 GCA_028278145.1 Chromatiales bacterium
ATCTGGGTGGTGAGACGATCCGGGGCCTGGGGGAACTTCTCAAAGGCAAACCGCGGCACCTTGGTTACCACGTAGTCGATAGATGGTTCAAAGGAAGCCGGGGTAGCACCGCCGGTGATCTCTTTGCGCAGTTCATCCAGGGTAAAGCCTACCGCCAGCTTGGCAGCAACCTTGGCAATGGGAAAGCCGGTGGCCTTGGAGGCCAGGGCCGAAGAACGGGACACACGCGGATTCATCTCGATGATGATCATGCGACCGTCATCTGGATTGATTGCGAACTGCACGTTGGAACCGCCGGTATCCACACCGATCTCGCGCAGTACCGCCAGGGAGGCATCGCGCATGATCTGATACTCTTTGTCAGTCAGGGTCTGGGCCGGGGCCACGGTGATTGAGTCACCGGTGTGTATACCCATAGGGTCCAGGTTCTCGATGGAGCAGATGATGATGCAGTTGTCCTTGTGGTCGCGAACCACCTCCATCTCATACTCTTTCCACCCCAGGATCGACTCCTCGATCAGCAATTCGTTGGTGGGTGACAGATCCAGGCCACGGGTACAGATCTCTTCAAACTCATCCCGGTTGTAGGCAATACCACCACCAGAACCACCCATGGTAAATGAAGGACGGATAATGGTGGGGAAGCCGATCTGGGCCTGTACCTGGTGCGCCTCTTCCATGCTGTGGGCAATGGCGGAACGCGGCATATCCAGGCCAATCTTCAGCATCGCCTTGCGGAACAGATCGCGGTCCTCAGCCTTGTCGATGGCCTCTTTGGTAGCACCGATCATCTCAACACCGAATTTCTCCAGTACTCCCTCACGATCCAGGTCCAGGGCACAGTTGAGTGCAGTCTGACCACCCATGGTGGGCAACAGAACATCCGGGCGCTCCTTCTCAATAATGCGAGCTACGGTCTTCCAGGTTATGGGCTCAATGTAGATGGCATCGGCCATCTCCGGATCGGTCATAATAGTAGCCGGATTGGAGTTGACCAGGATGACCCGGAACCCCTCCTCCTGCAGCGCCTTACAGGCCTGGGCTCCGGAGTAGTCAAACTCACAGGCCTGGCCAATAACGATGGGGCCGGCGCCGATTATCAGGATACTTTTTATGTCAGTTCTTTTTGGCATTTAATCTAAGTCACTTTTTACTGGCCGCAAATGGACGCGAATCACCGCAAATTTACGCTAAATAAAATCTGATTCATCATATTCCCAGACAACACGCTGAACCTCAGTTCTTGCTTTTCCGAAGTTAATGAGCAGTCCCACGCTCAAGCTAGTTGCTTTTAAATAGTTGATCACCTGGGCCTTGTGCTCTGGTGCCAACCTCGATACTGACTTCAATTCCAACAGTAATCGCCTCTCGACCAGGATATCTGCAAAATACTTCCCGACCGTCTTTCCCTTGTAACACACATCCAACTGAACCTGCCTTTCTACCTCAATCCCTTGTTGCTTTAACTCAAAACAAAGTGCATTTTCATATACAGCCTCGAGGAATCCCGGACCCAGTTCATTACCAACTGCATACGCACACCCAATCACTCTTTCTGAAATCCGTTTCATCTATTAGTGTCCTTTTGTGGTGATTAGCGTCCATTTGCGGCTAACTCTCTTCCCTTAATTCGTGCTTGCTTACGGCTTAATCTATTCCTTCCATCAACTCAATAAAGTGATCAAACACCGGTGCCACATCATGGGGGCCGGGACTGGCCTCAGGGTGTCCCTGAAATCCAAAGGCCGGTTTGTCGGTACGATGAATCCCCTGCAGGGAGTCATCGAACAGGGAGCGGTGTGTCGCCTTCAGGTTATTCGGCAGGCTCTGCTCATCTACGGCAAAACCGTGGTTCTGGCTACTGATCATCACAGTCTTGCTGTCCAGGTCCTGTACCGGGTGGTTGGCACCGTGGTGACCAAACTTCATCTTTACGGTCTGGGCGCCACTGGCCAGGGACAGGAGTTGATGTCCCAGGCAGATACCGAACACCGGAATTCCGGTTTCCACTACCTGCTTAATGGCTTCAATGGCATAGTCACATGGCTCGGGGTCGCCCGGACCATTGGAGAGAAAAATACCATCCGGCTGCAATCCCAGAACTTCACTGGCCGGGGTCTGTGCTGGCACCACGGTTACGCGGCACCCGCGATCCACCAGCATACGCAGGATGTTACGTTTTATGCCGTAATCATATGCCACCACATGATGGGGCAGTTCCTCGTCAGAAAAATCGTGTGCTTCCGGTAGTCCATGCTCCAGACTCCAGGTCCCCTGGGTCCATTGGTACGATGTATTGGTAGTCACTTCCTTGGCCAGATCCATACCCTTCAGACCTGGGAACTCCTTGGCCGCAGCCAAGGCTGCCGCTTCGTCAACATTGTCCCCTGCAACCAGGCAACCACTCTGGGCACCCTTCTCCCGCAGGATGCGGGTCAGCTTGCGGGTATCGATGTCGGCAATCGCCACGATACCGTTCTCAGACAGGTACTGATCAAGAGACTTTTGACTGCGCCAGTTACTCACCAGCAAGGGCAGGTCACGGATCACCAGCCCAGCGGCGTGAATTGCTGCGGACTCCTCGTCCTCATCATTACTGCCGGTATTGCCAATATGTGGATAGGTAAGGGTTACGATCTGTCTGGAATAGGAAGGATCAGTCAGAATCTCCTGGTAACCGGTGATGGCGGTATTGAAAACCACCTCGCCAACGGTCTGACCATCGGCTCCAATAGAGTCCCCCCGGAACACTGTTCCATCTTCAAGGACCAATAAAGCAGGTTTTCTCAAGGAAACTGTCCTCTTCGGGCATGCTAAACCGGACGGACCAATCAGGTACGCCCGAAACAAAAATATCAGGGAGCGATTCTGCCGCACCACCGGCTTAATCAACTGGCGGAATTCTACTTGAATCAGAGTGTTTCGTCTACGAGTATACCGACCAATATTGCAGTTGCAGACACGAAACCGGTCTTGAATTTATCTGAAAATGGCCAGATATATAATCCATCGATACATCAGATGCTTCTGAGAGTATCAATTTATACTTTTGGGATTGATAATCCTTGCAGTATATGACTGAAAACATGGCCTATCCCCATGATTTCACCATCAATCATGAACCTGCTGCCAGATACTAGCTCTTCTCTGGAAATACAAGATGAATAATCCAACATATATATATGATGTAACGGTCGACAACTTTGCCTCTGTAGTAATTGATAACTCCAAATCCGTACCGGTACTGGTGGATCTGTGGGCCGAGTGGTGCCAGCCGTGCAAGGCGCTTATGCCCATACTGGCGAAGCTGGCCGAGGAGTATCAAGGCAAGTTCATCCTGGCCAAGATCAACACCGAAGAGCAGCAGGAACTGGCAGCCCAGTTCGGCGTTCGCAGCATCCCGGCGGTAAAGCTGTTCAAGGACGGGACACAGGTGGATGAGTTTATGGGTGCCCTGCCGGAGAAAGAGATTCGCACATTCCTTGACCGGCATATTCCCAGGGAATCTGACAATCTGATAGAGAGTGCCAACCAGCTAATCCAGCAGGGAAAGATCGACGATGCAATCAAGCTGGTTGAACAGGCCAAAGATTTGGACCCAGGCAATCCACGCACCCTGCTTGCCTATGCCAGGCTAAAGGCCACCCTGGGAGAAATGGAACTGGCCGAAGAGACACTGGCAGCCCTACCTGCAGATCTGCAACAGAGTTCAGAGGTGGTCGGACTAAGAGCGCAGCTGATGTTTGACCAGGTGGCCGCGGCGGCACCAGAAACCGCTGTCCTGGAAAAATCGATCCAGGAAAATCCGGATGACTGTGAACTCAGGTATCAACTGGCAGCCAGGATGGTGATGGAACATGATCACGAGAAAGCACTGGAACAACTGCTGTGGATACTGCAGAAAGATCGTGCCTATGGAGATGATGCGGCACGTAAAGGCATGCTCTCACTATTTGATATCCTGGGACCGGATAACCCACTTACCGGCAGTTATCGCAATCGCTTGTTCGCCGCCTTGCATTAACCTCAAAACAGCTAGCCCGCATATTGGATGAAGGGATCGGGATTTCTGGGCTAGCTGGCAAAACAGGTTAAGTGATCGCCAGAAGAAACATAGCCGTAGCTATGGTTCAAGGGGGATCGCTTAAGA
>JANQEV010000084.1 GCA_028278145.1 Chromatiales bacterium
AGCTGCCACCACAGCAAAACCCTTGCCATGTTCACCGGCCCGCGCAGCCTCAATGGCTGCATTGAGCGCCAGCATATTGGTCTGGTAGGCGATGTCTTCAATGATGCCTATCTTCTCTGCAATCTGGTTCATTGCCTCCACAGTCTGGCGCACAGCCTGACCACCCTCATCGGCCGATTTAGCTGCTTCGGTGGCAATGCCATCAGTCACATTGGAGTTTTCGCTGTTCTGATTGATTGAGGCACCCATCTCTTCAATGGATGCACTGGTCTCTTCAACACTTGCAGCCTGTTCACTTGCACCCTGAGCCAGGGCCTGTGCAGTGGCACTCACCTGCTGAGAGGCGCTGAGAATTCCACTAGAGTTATTGGTGACATCACCAATAACATCAGTCAGCTTCGCTATAGTGCTGTTTACATCTTCCTTGAGCTGTCCAAAAATACCCTGGTAGTCTGCCTCTATGGTCTCAGACAGGTCACCCTTGGCCAGAGCACGCATTACCCGCACTACATCATTCAGTCCCTGCTCACTGGTACCTAGCAGCTGATTGATACCTTGAGAGAGACGTTCGAAGAAACCTTCCTTGTCCTGTTCTTCAATACGTTTTCCGAAGTCGCCTTCCGCTGCCGCATTGACAATACTGGCAATCTCACCCTCCACCTGCACTTCGGCAGTACGATTGACCCACTCCACTGCTGTACCCAGGCGTTCATTCTCTTGATTCAGTACCGGTGTAGCACTGATATCAAGATGCAGCCCGCCAATCTTCACGGTTGATGTGAAGGTATCCTGCAACTTATCCAGCATGCCACGCTGGTGCTCCGGGTTTTTGTGGAATACATCTATATTCTTGCCAAGCAGATCACCAGCAGAGAAATCTGGAAGGTCTTTCTGGATGGCTGCTTCCACCCTCTGGAACATCTCTTGCACCGCCTCATTCATATAGATGATGTTATAGTCGGCATCTGCCAGCATAACGTTGGTCTGTACCTTATCCAAGGCGATACGAATACGGTAATTCTCCGCTGCAAGCACTCGCTCCTTCTCCAACTGCTCGGCCTCACGCTGTTCAGCCAATACCTGTGCAGTGCGATCTGCCCATTCGACCGTGGTACCCAAGCGTTTACCGTCTGCGTCCAACACCGGGTTGGCTATGATCTCAAAGTGACGACCGCCAACGGTCATACGGGAGGTATAGGTCTCTGTGAGCTCTGCCAGCAGATCACGCTGATGTTGAGGTTCCTTATGGAACACATCAATATTGGTACCCATCAGGGTGTCAGCATCAAAGTTTGGAAGATCCTTCTGCAGGTCTTCTTCAGCTTCTCTGAACATCTTCTCAACTGCTGTATTCATGTATATGATGTTCAGATCTGCATTTGCCATCATGACGTTGGTATTGACACAGTCGAGGGCCGTTTTGACCCGTAATGACTCCTCCATCTTGCGCCTGGCTTCATTGATATCAAATCCCATCTTGGTCTGCATAGACTTGAGACCATCCATCAACTGCCCTATCTCGTCACTCCGGGAAAGGTCGATATCATCATAATAGTTACCCTCTGCGATACGCCGGAACTTCTCAATCGCATCACGCATTGGTGTGGTTATAGTCCGTGTCGTCCAGACAGCAAATGCCAAGGCTATTAACAGGAACAAGATGGAAGCACCAAGTGTCAACATCATAGTATTCTTGGCTGTGGCAATACGCTCCTCAATCAGGCCGTTAAACACTGGTACCATGGCATCGTAAAGTGCAAAGCCACTATCAATAACACCGGTTCCTGCTGCGAAATACGTGCTTGCGTCATAATCAAGCTGAGTGGAACGTATAACCTGGTCATCAAGCAGTTTCAGGAAATCCTGCCCCTTTTGCACAAATCCATCTGCCAACTGGCCCAGTTCCTGTTCTACATCTGCGTTATAACCAAATGCCACACGCACACCACGTGTTATATTGTCCACTCCAGTCTGAATTACTATGCCCAAACGGTAGAGATCTTCTTTCTGTGCCTCCTGCATGCTGCCGCGGGTCAGAACTCCAGCACCTTTACCACGTGCCACTCCTGTGGTCTCAAGCACAGTAGGGAGACGATTAACCAGAAGATCCATCAGATAGTAGCTATCCAGCTCTGAATCCAGGGCAAGCTGAGAGGTATCTCCTACATGGGCAATCAACTTCAGCACATCCGCAATCAAAGCAGTGTGGGCTGCAAAACTCTGTTTGGCTTCTACATCAAAACCAGCAGCTTTAATCTTTTGCCATTTAGCCTTGATGATTTCCAGGCGTTCACTGGACTTGAATTCAGCTCCATAGAGCTTATCCACTGCGTTACCATCTGTAATATGCTTATCAACCGCTCTCTCTTTTGACAGGATCTTAGGCTTGAGTGAGCTGTTTCCTGCCAGGTAGGCATTCATGGTGCCACGATGTACTGCAACATCCTGCAGCATCCGACGCAGTGGCTGCATATACTCGATACCATGCAGCTCTGAAGTGGATGAGGCAATTATCTTATTCTCCTCTACCGCCAGGAGGGATATCGCAAATGCAATGGGGAGCACAAAGGCAACGGCCAGGGCGCTCAGCTTTTGCCACAGCTTCATGCGTCTGCCGATAAGGAGCACACTTTGTAACTTACCCGGTTTGAGTGATGCCTTACCGGCATTGATCTCCTGGTAGAGCTTCTCTGCCGCAGCTACTTTCTCCTGCTCAGGTTTAGTACGTACTGACAGGTAACCGGTCACCCTACCGTTCTCACACATTGGCGTAACATTTGCCTCTACCCAGTAGTAGTCACCGCTCTTGGCTCTATTCTTGACCAGACCGGTCCAGGGCCGCCCTGCATTGAGCGTATCCCAAAGGTCCTGAAAGGCAACAGCCGGCATGTCTGGATGGCGCACAATATTGTGGTTACTACCCAGCAACTCCTCTTCACTATACCCACTGATCTCTACGAAGGTTGGATTCACATAGGTGATAATGCCCTTCAGATCTGTCATGGAGACCAGTGTTTCAGAGGCATCCCAGTTGATCTCCGTATCTGTTACCGGTGTATTGACTTTCATGGTTTGCTCCTTTAACAATTTCGCCCATGCGCTTGCAGCGCTGCATCAAGTTGTTTCTAACGATTTCTTTCTGGTGTCTCAGTGCAGTTGTTCTGAGACCGAAGCCATCTCCCTCACCTGAGGTTTACCTCTATTCATAACTTTCAGTACCAGTTCCGGCACATCGATAATCATGGCCACCTCTCCACTGCCTAATATGGTGGCGCCGCTAATCCCTCTGAGATTTTGAAAAATTGCACCCAGTGGTTTTATTACTGTCTGGTGTTCACCCAATAACTGATCAACTACCAGACCAACCACTTGACCGGCATATCTGACAACCACGATATCCGGACGACTGTCTATGCTTGCGTTACCTCCGAACAGGTTGCTCAAACGCAATAGAGGCAACACCTGCTGGCGCAATTCGATATAGTCACTCTCCTGCAACATATCCCACTTCTCTCTGGGCAGCTCCACACACTCATCAACCATATCCAGGGGGATTACATAACGGGCATCACCCACACGTACCTGGAAACCATCGATGATAGCCAGGGTCAATGGCAGACGAATGCGGAAGACACTACCTTGGCCAGCACTGCTCTCTACCTCAACCTGGCCACGCAGGGCCTCGATGTTGCGTCTGACCACATCCATACCAACACCACGACCAGAGAGATTTGTAATATGCTCTGCAGTGGAAAACCCAGGTTCAAAAATCAGATGAAAAATATCCTGATCTGATAGACCCTTTGCAGAATCTATCAGCCCTCTCTCTTGCGCTTTGGCCAGGATGTTTTCTTTTGATAACCCACCACCATCGTCAGAGATCTCGATAACGATGCTGCCTGAATCATGATAGGCGTTAAGGGTTACAGTCCCTTTTTCCGGCTTACCTGCCGCAATACGGGCCTCACTGGTCTCAATTCCGTGATCAATGGCATTGCGTACCAGATGGGTAAGTGGGTCGGTCAGTTTCTCCACTACACTTTTGTCCAGTTCAGCATCACCACCAGTGATACACAGTTCGATCTGTTTTCCAATTTCCTTGCTTAGCTCACGCACTACCCTACGGAAACGGTTGAATGTGTCACCAATCTGCACCATGCGCAGTCCCAGTGAGGTATCGCGAATATCCTCCACCAGACGAGACATGATTTCCATGGACTCCAACAATGCGTTATCACCAATACGATGGGCGTGCTCTTCGATACCTGCACCATTGATTACCAGTTCACCAACCTGATTAATCAGCGCTTCCAATTTAGCGGCATCCACCCGTACCGACGCAGTTGTTGGTTGAGCTGCTGATTGTTTTGATTTGCTGACGGGAGCAGTATCTTTTCCTGGTTTCTGCTGCTTCGCTGTGGACACAGAAGTCTGTGCAGCGGCTTCTGTAGCTGTATCAGCCGCTGGCTCTAAGTTACCCGGTGACTTGAAGAGCTGCTCTGCTTCCGTTTGGCAGATGCTGCCGAGCTCTACAAGCAAAACAGCCATCTGCTGTTCAGATTCTGGTACCTGTTCCACAAGTTCCCGGTATGCAGAAAGTGAGGCATGGGGTGGCAGGATTCGAATATCACAGTCGTCCTGCACAAAATCAAAAACCTCTTCGATCGCCTCTCGGTCTGACTCACTATCAAAAGCTATCTCAAAACCCAGATAGCACGATTCTGGGTCCATCTCCGCCGGATCAGGCATGGTGGTATCCACCACCTTTAATCCAGTGATCTCTCCCAGATGCTCCAGGTAACGTAGAAACGAGAGTGGGTCCATGCCATTGCGCAGTGCATCCGGTTGAAAACGTAAGGATATATGCCAATGAGCAGCAGCAACGCCATCAACTTCTGTTTCTACCTGGCTTTGCGTATCCTTGCCGGATGAAGTTTTGCCATCCTCAGCCACCAGCTCATCTGATACTGCAATGCTGCCACTAAGGTGGGCATTGACCTGTGCAGAAAGTACATCACCAGCCTGGACCTGTTCTTGCTCCAGTTCTTCATTCCCATCCAGTGCGTTACCTACCAACATGGAGATATGGTCTCGGCAGGATAGAAACAGGCTAATCAGGTCTTCATTGAGTTCCTGGGAACCTTCCCGCACCTTGCCCAGCAGGCTTTCCACTCCATGGGTAAATGACTCGACCTTGCTGAAACCAAACATGCCAGAGGAACCTTTGATGGTATGAAAGGCACGAAACAGTTCGTTCACCCTTTCTGAGTCATCCGGATTGGTTTCCAGCTCAAGCAGTGAGTTTTCCACCTGTTCAAGCAGTTCAGATGATTCTGTGGCGAAGGCCTGGATTGCCGGTTCCATATCCATTGCTAGGCTTCTCCAGTTGCTGGGTTACTACCCAATAGACCATCGGCTCGATACAGATTCAGCACATCATTTACAGCAGTGCTGGCCTGGTGCAGTTGAACCTGCTTGTCTGCATCACGGGCTGCATGCTCAAGCAACAGCAGCAATTGGAAACCGGCGGAATCAAATTCCGTTACATCGCTCATATCCAGTTGGAGTAACCGGTATGTATTCAGATATCCCAACAGTTCATCTTTTAACGCCTGAGCATGGTATATGTTCATCTCTTCGCTAATACCGAGATTACATCGGCCAGTCTTTTTATTTGTCCCTCTGAGGCGTTTGACTGGCATCTTATATATCTCCTTATCAATCCATTATTGAGCCAGCATTTTCACTGCCTGGAGCAGCTTGGGAGGCTGAAACGGCTTCACAATCCAGGCCTTCGCTCCCGCAGCTTTACCCTCATCCATCTTGCCCTGCTCAGATTCTGTAGTGAGCATGCACACAGGGGTGAACTTGTAATTGGGGAGTTTTTTCATCTCCTTGACAAAGGTAATGCCATCCATCTGCGGCATGTTTACGTCACAGATAATCATGGAAATTTTCTGGCCATTCAGCTTGCTCAAGGCATCCTGTCCATTTTCCGCCTCGATAACTTCATACCCGTCACCGCGCAGTGCGATACCCACAACACTGCGAATTGCGGCAGAGTCATCAACAACAAGAATGGTTTTCGACACTGGTAAACTCCTCCTAAAATAGATTTATCTCGCCAGCTTCAGCGAACTGCTTTTCCTGACCCTTCCCATGTACCGTCTCGTAATTACTGAGCTCTTCGTAGGTTGTGTATGCGTCTTTCATCTTTCCGATCCATGCATCCATATCAAATGGAGCACTACTATCCATTATCTTGCCTAGTTCTGAGAGACTGTTTTCAACATGCCCAAGAATCTGGGTAACCCGGTCCTGAAATTGCAGGGCAACCATGGCTTCAGAGATCTCGCCGTTGATCTCGTCACCGATACCAGACAACATCTGACAGGAATGACCCAACGATTCCAGAGTACGTTCATGTTGCTCTATGAGCTGTTCAATCAGGGTTTCAGCATCACTGACCTGTTTTGATTCCCGCTCAGCAGACTGTTCAGCGCGTTCTAAGGTCTGAGTGATACTTGTGGTAATCAGGTCTGAGCGCTCAACGATATTCTTGCCGATATCGGCCGACCGGTTAGCCAGGCCTCTGACTTCATCTGCCACCACGGAAAAGCCGCGCCCGGCTTCACCGGCCCGGGCCGCTTCAATGGCAGCATTCAAGGCCAGTAGATTGGTCTGATCGGCAATATAGCTGACATCCTCGGCCATCTTGCGCAGATCTGCTGCGTGTTGATCCAGGCTGCGGACATTGCCTAAAACTTCCTGTTTGGTTTCAAGGAATTGAATCAAAGAATTTGACACTGTAGTGAGCTGCTGCTGGGTACTCACGGTCACCTCTTTTAGTGAGCCATCAGCCACTTCGCTATCAGTGTCTACTGCGCAACCAGAGAGCTTATCGCTGGCCACATCGAGGGCGGTTTTCAGATTTACCACGATCTCTGAAAACTGTGTCGTGAGATTGACTATTTCCTCGTCTGTGAGTTGTCGGCAAGTTGCTATCTGCTTGGACCAGATAGAAAAAGATTCAGTACAGACACCGTTAAGATCGGTTTGACGCTGGGATTGATCACGCTGCGCTGCTGCCTTTTCGATTGTAGTTTTGGCAGAAACTACAGCCGAATCAATAGCGGCGGTGTGCATTCTGCTGGCCCAGACAGTGGCAGCAATACCTGCGAGCAACATGGCTACAACCAGGCCGTATTTGATAACCTCACTACTTTGTACAAATGCTAAGTTATTGATAAAAAGGAATATAATTCCCAATAATGTGATTGCTGCTGGCATCATCCATGGCTTACTACTCATTTGTCCTCAGCCCCCTACCCCTGATTGACAATTATCAATACAAAACGTATCGGCCAATACCCTCAAATCTTTAGGTATTAATAGACTATTTTTCAGCAATCTGGGGAGAATCAGATTGATCGTATATATTTCAAAAGGTTAGCTTTTTTAGGCTTTTTCGCCATATACTTTAGCGGTACTTATGGTCCTACCCCATTGGTAGTACTTTGTATTACCAGATTAATAATGAGGTAGTAGTGGTTTCCCGGAAATTCAGCTAGCGATTGACGCTAATGTCAGATCAGCGGCTAATTTACAGAGTTTTATTGCCCTGGAAATGACCCAGATTCCGAGCTAGGGAGAACCATGATTGTGGGCACTGATTAAACATTTGGATATTGCACGCCTCAACCATCCTACTTTGTTACCATGGTAGAAAACCAAGTACCGACAAATTTTGGAGAGATCATTAATGTTGTATGCAATTATGGGGACAGATCGTGAAAACAGCCTGGAGGGACGACTCAAGGTACGCCCGGAGCATCTGGAAAGAATAAAGAAGCTACAAGATGCTGGACGCCTGATCATAGCAGGCCCCCACCCTGGAATAGACAGTGAGGACCCAGGACCTGCCGGTTTTAGCGGCAGTCTGATCGTGGCGGAGTTCGATAGCCTGGAAGCGGCACAGGAGTGGGCAGATCAGGACCCCTATGCCCTGACAGGTGTATTCACCCGTGTGGTGGTTAAACCCTTCAAGAAGGTACTTCCCTGAACCTGCCTGACAACTTTATGGGATTGGAATAATCAGCACACCAGGCCGTATCAGGCCTGGCTTGTGCTTACTCTTCGTCTTTGTCTTTGCTCTTGGAAGAGATGTTGCCGATACTGTTTATGGACACAACCTTGGTTGCAGGCGGCTCGTCCACATAATACGGTTTCTCTACCGCAGCTCCGGCAGCATCTGCCAGTTCCCGCTCACGAATAGAGATCAGTTTCAGACACTCCCGCACATCAGTGGTGGTCTGTTCCGACAGTGGACTCGGCTGGCCAGGAGCCGGTGTGATATCACGAATTACCGAGGTGAGCACCTTGCGCATCACCTGTAAAATCTCTCTCTCTTGGGATTCCATAGTAGGTCCTGCATGTTGAAAACAGGTCAATTCTACCTGCTTTTTTTCAATAATGTCGTGTAGAGTGTTAATACACCCTCAGAACAGCGCATTATTCAAGCTCAACCAGAAGCTGTTTCAGCCCCTCCTCATCCAGGATGGTGATCCCCAGCTGTTGGGCCTTGGCCAGTTTGGACCCGGCATCACTACCGGCCAGCAGGTAGTCGGTCTTTTTCGATACGCTTCCCACCACCTTGGCTCCCAGGGCCTGCAGATCCTCCTTGAACTCTGAGCGGGGACGGCTCAGGGTACCGGTGATCACAAAACTCTTTCCAGCCAACGTCTGGGTCTCTATAGCTGGTGTCGCAACCTCATCCCAGTGTATACCTGCATCCAGCAGCTTCTGTATCACCTCCAGGTTGTGGGTCTGGTGGAAGAAGGCCACGATGTGTTCCGCCATCACCGGGCCAATACCCTCGATCAGGCTTCTGTTTACATAACACATGGCATCACTCTGCAGAGCCTGGTAAAACTCTTCCTGTGTTGCATATCTGGCTGCAATACGTTGGGCAATCTTACTGTTTAGACCACGTATCCCAAGTCCGGCCAGCCACTCCTGCAGCTCACCATCTACTGCAACATTTTGATTCTCTGAGAAATACTCTGCTATTGCATCTGCAGTGGCACGCCCTATCCCCTTGATCCCAGCAACCTGGATAAAGTCCAATACCTGTGCCTGCATAATGGCTTTCAGATCACGGAAATGGTCAGCCAGGGCGGCCGCCGTAACCTCACCTACCTCGCGGATACCCAGTGCATACAGGAACCTGGCCAGTGTGGTGTGTTTACTCTTTTCCAGGGCCTGGATCAGATTCTCTGCCGACTTGTCACCCATGCGTTCCAACCCGGCAATCTGGGCGTGGGACAGGCTATAGATATCAGCAAGATCACTCACCATGCCGTTATCCACGATCATCTCCACCAGCTTGTCACCCAGCCCCTCTATGTCCATCGCCCTTCGAGATGCGAAGTGTTTAATCGCCTCCTTGCGCTGGGCCGAACAGTAGAGGCCACCACTACAGCGGGCCACTGCCTCGCCTTCAGGCTTGATAACGTCCGAACCACACTCGGGACATGTTGTTGGAAGTTGCACTGGCTGGGCATTGGTCTCACGCCGCTCCGGTAATACCCGCACCACCTCAGGTATCACATCCCCAGCCCGGCGTACGAACACAGTATCCCCTACCCGTACATCCTTTTTCGCCACCTCATCCATGTTATGCAGGGTGGCATTGCTCACGGTAACACCACCCACAAACACCGGCTCAAGCCTGGCTACCGGGGTGATGGCGCCAGTACGTCCCACCTGAAACTCTATGGACTCTACTCTGGTAAGTTCTTCCTGGGCGGGAAACTTGCGGGCTATGGCCCAACGTGGGCTACGGGCTACAAATCCGAGCTTTTCCTGGTCTGCCAGCCGGTCTACCTTGTATACGACACCGTCGATATCATATTCCAGGGCGTCACGGCGCCCTGCAATCTGTTCGAAATACTCAGCACACTGCTTAAGACCGGATAGTGTTCTCAGTTCTGGAGAGATGCGCAGACCCCACTGTTTTAACATAACAATGCTCGCACTGTGACTATCGGCCAGGTTGCCACCTTCGATCTCACCAAAACCGTAACAGAACATGTCTAGGGGGCGGGTCGCTGTGATCTTAGGGTCCAGTTGCCGCAGACTCCCTGCAGCGGCATTACGTGGATTCACGAACTCCTTTTCACCCAGCCTGCGGGCAGTCTCATTGAAGCGTAAAAAACCTGCCTTGGGCATAAATACCTCTCCCCGCACCTCCAGTATCCCTGGCCAGCCCTTGCCCAACAGACGTAACGGTACCGATGGAATGGTACGTACGTTATGGGTTACATCTTCGCCCTGGCTACCATCGCCCCTGGTTGCCGCCTGCACCAGCACACCAGCCTCATAGCGCAGGCTAACCGCCAAACCATCCAGCTTGGGTTCGGCACAAAACAGTATCTCGCCATCAATACCCAGGCGTTCCTGCACCCGACGCTCGAAAGCGGCAAACTCATCTTCTGAAAAGGCGTTGTCCAGCGACAACATGGGTAAGCGATGCTGTACCTGATCAAATGCCTTGAGGGGCTCTGCACCTACACGCTGGGTAGGTGAATCTGGAGTGATGAGCTCCGGGTGTTCAGCCTCCAGACCCTGCAGTTCACGCAGCAGGCGGTCATATTCACTGTCAGGGATCTGGGGATCATCCAGCACATAGTAGAGATGATTGTGGCGGTCTATCTCGTCTCTAAGTTGCTGAATGCGTTCCGATACGGAATCGGGATTAGTCATTGTTTACTGCGCGCCAGTTGCAACTGACGGTGGTGTTCCTGGATCTCTTCACGGATGTGTCCGATGGTCTGCTTACTGAGCGCACTATGGGTCTCATCCCGCAGTTCACCATCCAGCAGGTCTGCCAGCTGCTCTGCCGCATACAGCATTTCGGTAAAGATGGTCAGGCCATCCTTTGGCCCTGGCAGGCGCGTGAACAGAGTCAAGCCAGGGGTGGAAAATCCATCCATGTCATCGACCGGGAAGGTTCCAGGCTCTACCATGCTGGCCATACTGTATATGGCCTGATGTTTCTCCGGATCACCACCGTATTTATGAAAAATATCCATCTCACCCAGTTCCAGGCCTACCTCCTGCACTACGCAGAGGATGTCATCCCCATAAAACTCACCATCATTGGGCACCACAGCAAGTTGAATAATCTTTACCGGTAGTTCTTCATCATGCCCAACGGATTTATCCTTTTTAGCCTCTCCAGCCAGGAATGATATGGACATCTGCTCTTTTGGAGTTACCTCATCCAACTTTTCAAAATCCTTTTTCGCGTGCTCCTCATGCAGTATCTCCTCAAGCTGCTCCAGTTCCGAGGATATACTCTCTTCCAGATCCACTGGCTCGACATCGGAAGCGGGGCTGACTTCCTCTTCCTGCTCTGGAACAGGTTGTGACTGCTCAGGATCAGGCTCAGGTTCCTGTGCTGACTCTGCTTCCTGTTTATACAGGCTATCCCAACTGGGCTCGATATGGTCGGCCATGGGTTGCTCCTGAGTGGAGCTCATCCAGTCTTGAGTGGGTTCGGTGGGTTTCTTCTTTTTGTAGCGGTCGGCCAGATAGATGCCTAGGATCAGGGCAGCTCCGATCAGGAACAAGATTAGACGTAGGATATCTGCTTCCATTTTTTTGGTGTCTAGCCTCTTTATTGTATTGAGCTTGTCCTACTGCAAGCATACCACGGTGGATGCATTTGTTAAGGGCGTTGGACCCCTGTTTTCACAACAGAGTTCAAAGAATACGACAGGGTCCCAATCTAAGAGTTGAGGTGGTACCAACTACCTCATAAATCAGCTTGCCACCATCATGGCAGCTTCATCCAGATCCACAGATACCAGTCTCGAAACTCCAGCTTCATGCATGGTGACGCCGGTCAGATGGTTGGCTATCTCCATAGTCAACTTGTTATGGGTGATGAATATGAACTGCACCTTATCCGACATGGATTTTACCAGTTCACAATAGCGTCCCACATTGGCGTCATCCAGCGGGGCATCCACCTCATCCAGCATACAGAATGGGGAAGGATTGAGGCTGAAGATGGCAAATACCAGGGCCACCGCAGTCAGGGCCTTCTCTCCACCTGAAAGCAGGTGAATGCTTGAGTTGCGCTTGCCTGGTGGTCGCGCCATCACGGTAACCCCGGTATCCAGCAGATCTTCGCCGGTAAGCTGCAGATAGGCATGGCCGCCTCCGAACAGGCGAGGAAACTTCTCCTGCAACCCGGAATTGACCTTATCGAAGGTCTCCTTGAACCTGGTACGGGTCTCCCGGTCGATCTTGCGAATGGCGTTTTCCAGGGTTTCCAGGGAGTTGGTAACATCCTCATGTTGTGAATCCAGGTACTCCTTGCGCTCGGACTGCTCCTGGTACTCATCAATGGCCGCCAGGTTGATGGGGCCCAGGCGTCGAATACGCATATCCATACGCTCCAGTTCCTCTTCCCACTTACCAGGAGTGGCATCTTCCGGCAGGTCAACCGTCAGCTCATCACGGGCAAATCCTGACTCTTCGATCTGTTCCTCTATGGTGCGATAACGTACCAAGATCTCCTGGTGCTGCAGTTTGCCCTGATCCAGGATACTGCGCTCCTTCTCCACCTCTTGCTCTGCATCACTCCGCTCCTGCTCATGCTTGCGCAGTGCGGTATCGATCTCTTCCAGGGTCTTGCGTGCCGCCTGCATCTCACTTTCTATACCTACTCGCAGTTGCAGCTGCTGTTCCAGATCTTTACTGTTCTGCTCCAGTGGCGCCTTGCTTTCATCAATAGAACTCTTCAGCTCATCCCTGCGTGCAGAGAGATGGGTGATCTGATGTGTCATCCGCTCCAGATTCTGCTGCAGAGAGTCTTGTGAAGAACGCATGGACTCTATGCGTAGGGCGATCTCATGGGCCTTACTGCGTAGATCCAGGGTCTCATCCCGGATATCGGTACGCTGGCTGCGCAGCTCATCCCGACGTTTAATCAGAACCTCACGTTTTTCTGTCAGGGCCTCCATCTCGGCCAGGGCCTCATGCAACTTGGTGCGGGCCTGGGTTACCTCTTCCTGTTCCCTTTTCTGCTGCTCATGCAGCTCACTGATCTCGCGGCTGATACTGTCGTTACGATTTTTCTGCTGCTCAGCCCGTGCTACCCGACCACTCAGGTTAGAACGGATGTCAGACAGAGCACGGTTTACCTGGTTTAACTGACCCTGGACCTGATCGCGCTCCTGCTCCACCTGGTGTAGCCCATCTCTTCCATCCTGCACTGCACTCTGCAGCTGCTCAGACCTGCTCTGAAGTTCCTGCTTACGCTGGGCCAGTTCGCGCATCTCCTGCTCACGCTCCAACACGCCAGAGGTCTCACCCGTCACCCGGTTCAATCTCAGCCAGTTGGGGCCGACCCAGATTCCAGTCTTGGTTATTACCGATTCGTTTACTTGCAGTGAACCACGCAAGGCCAGCGCCTGCTGCAGATCATCCGCCGCCTTTACCCCTGACATCAGTGGGCCCAGGTCCCAGGGGGCCTTTACCTTATTCAGAAGCGAGCCTGCCGCCAGGTTGCCAGGGCCACCTCTGGCAGTTGTATCAAACAGGGAGATAGCACTCTCCTGCAGCGCCTCCATATCCCTGGCCAGATCATCCACGCCATCGGCACAAATGGCCTGCAGATGGAATCCAAGCACTGTCTCCACTGCTCTTTGCCAACCACTGTCCACTTCAATCTTTTCCGCCAGCCGTGCCGCCTTATCCAACTGGTGCTGCTCCAACCACTGCGCCGTCTCTTTACCCTGTTTTCCCAGAGCAGCCTCTTGCAGTGTCTCCAGTGAGGCCTGGCGTCCGTTTACCCGTTGCAGTTCTGCCAACACCTCATTCTGTTCTGCCTGGAGACTGTTGTTCTTTTCTCGTGCCGCCTTGATGGCGTCAACGGCCTGGGTCAACTGCCCTTGAAGTACTCCTACCTGTGCCTGCTGCTCTGTCTCCTGCTGCTGAAACCCTGCTATCTCCTGTTGCAGACTGGGTTCCATCAGGCGTTCCAGCTCTGACTCCAGGCGCTGTAACCGCATCTGGTGATTCTTTTCCTGCTGCTCCAGCTGGTTGATGCGAGTACGCTCCACTTGTGCCGCTTGCGCCGGCTCTGCAGCATGTCGGTTAAACTCATCCCACTCATTCTGCCAGGTAGTGAGTTCCTGCTCGGCCTGAGAGAGTTTGTCAGAAGCGGCCTGCTCCAGTTTCCTGGCCTCATGCAGGTGAGGATCTTCTTCCTCCAGGATGCGATTGATCTCTTTCAGTCTCTCACTGTCCTGCTGCTGGTGATCTGTTGACTCCTGCCAGGCCTGTTGGGTCTGTTCCAGGTCCAACTCCTGCTGCTGGCGAACCTCTGTAGTGTGTTTTATGGTCTGTTCCAGACGGGCAATCTCAGCTCCCACGGCATAAAAACGGCCCTGAACTGCGTTGAAGTCGTCATTGGCCTCGGTGTGCTGCTCTCTTTCCTGCTCTATCCTGGCTTCAAGACTGCGCTGCTTGGCCAAAGCGGCATCCATTACGGTGGTCTGATCCCGCAGTTTTTTCTCTCCCTGCTGTAGCTCCTCACCCATTACCTGCCAGCGCAGAGCCAGTAGCTCCGCCTTCATGCGGCGCTCCTGCTCTTTGAGTACCTTATACCTTTCTGCGGTGGCAGATTGGCGCTTCAATCGTTGAAGTTGTTTCTCAACTTCTTCACGTAAGTCATCTAATCTACTGAGATTATCCCTTGTTCTCTTAATGCGATTCTCGGTCTCACGTCTACGCTCCTTATACTTGGAGATACCAGCAGCCTCTTCCAGAAAGGCGCGCAGATCCTCCGGTTTGGCCTCGATCAGGCGGGAGATCATGCCCTGTTCGATGATGGAATAACTGCGCGGACCCAGGCCGGTACCCAGAAACAGATCGGTGATATCACGCCGGCGGCAGCGTACACCATTCATCATGTAGTTGGACTGGCCATCCCGGTGTACCTGGCGTTTTACCGAGATCTGGCTGTACTTGGCGTATTGACCACCAGCACTACCGTCACTATTGTCGAATAGGAGTTCGATACTGGCAGAACCAATGGGCTTTCTGGTGGACGAACCATTAAAGATCACATCCGCCATGGACTCACCACGCAGCATCTTGGCTGAGCTCTCACCCATCACCCAGCGCACTGCATCGATGATATTCGACTTTCCACAACCATTCGGCCCCACCACACACACCAGGTTACTGGGGATGTTTACCGTGGTTGGATCGACAAATGACTTGAATCCCGCTAGTTTTATTTTTTCCAAACGCATAGGCGCTAAAGATACAGTTTGACCGGGTTAGACACAAGCGGATTGTGCAGCACAATTTACTTTAAATAATGATTGTAATATATTGTTATTATTATGTATTTATTGATACTGTATGAAACTTGGTCACTCAAAACAGTGATCCGATCACACTATGCTGTAAAACGATACAATATGGCTAATTCCATGGCCAAAAACAGACTGAATCTATAGATGGAGTAGTTGGATGATGTTCCGTATAATCAGCAGCCAATTTTCTTTAATTATCTTACAGTAAGCGCATGTCAACCAAACCATCCAAACAGCTGGAGGTGTTTGAAAACCCCCAGCAGGAAACCGATTACACCATCCGTATCACGGTGCCAGAATTTACCTGCCTCTGCCCCAAAACCGGGCAACCTGACTTTGCCGATCTGACTCTGGAGTATATCCCTGATCAACTCTGTGTGGAGCTGAAGTCACTCAAGCTGTACGTCTGGTCTTTCCGTGATGAGGGTGCCTTCCACGAGGATGTCACAAATCAGATCCTCAGGGATCTGGTGGCAGCCACAAATCCCAGGTTTATGCGGCTCACAGCTAATTTTAACGTGCGTGGCGGAATATATACCACTGTAGTGGCGGAACATCGGGCAGAGGGATGGCAACCACCACCACCTGTCACCCTGCCATGACCACCAACAGGTGGAGATAACAACAACTGAAAATGGACAGCAATCACTATGCTAACACTTGAACAGACAAGGATAGGTGTTATAGGCCTGGGTTATGTGGGTCTACCCCTGGCTGTAGAGTTTGGTCATAAATACCCCACCGTGGGTTTTGACGTAAACAGTACTAGAATCCAGGAGCTGCGGGCAGGCAAAGATTCCACCCTGGAGGTAGAACCAGAGCACCTGGCTCAGGCTGAAATGCTCACCTTTTCAGATCAGGCCTCGGCACTAGATGGATGTAATATCTACATTGTCACGGTTCCCACCCCAATTGACGAACACAAACAGCCAGACCTTTCCCCGATCCGTACTGCAAGCCATACCCTGGGGCAGATCCTGAAATCTGGTGACATCGTCATCTACGAATCCACGGTATTTCCAGGGGCAACCGAAGAGGAATGTGTTCCTATTCTAGAGGCGGATTCTGGCCTCAAACTCAACCGGGATTTTTTCGTTGGCTATAGCCCGGAACGTATTAATCCTGGGGATAAGGAACATCGCCTGCCCAATATCCTCAAGGTAACGTCAGGATCTACCCCGGAGATCGCAGACTTTATTGATGAGCTATACAGCAGCATCATCACCGCCGGTACCCATAAGGCCAGCAGCATCAAGGTGGCCGAAGCAGCCAAGGTGATCGAGAACACACAACGTGACCTGAATATTGCCCTGATTAACGAACTGGCAATCATATTCAATCGCCTGGGTATAGACACTCTGGAGGTACTGGAAGCCGCAGGCAGCAAGTGGAACTTCCTGCCGTTCCGGCCTGGACTGGTGGGTGGCCACTGTATTGGCGTGGATCCTTACTACCTTACCCACAAGGCCCAGGCCATCGGCCATCAGCCAGAGGTGATTCTGTCTGGTCGCCGTATCAATGACCACATGGCAGAGTACATTGTCAGTGTAGTCATCAAGATGATGATCCAGCGTGGCTTACCCATTGCCCATGCCAAGGTACTGGTCTTGGGGCTCACCTTTAAAGAAAACTGCAATGATCTGCGTAACACCAAGGTTGCAGATATGGTGAGAGAATTCGAGAACTATGGAGTTCAGGTAGATGTTTACGACCCCTGGGCAGATCCGGATGAGGCTCGACATGAATACGGCATTGAGCTTCTGGAACAGCCACAAAAAAACAGCTACGCTGCCACGGTACTTGCAGTAGCCCACCAACAGTTTACCGAGTTAAGCCCTGAGACCATCCGCAGCTATGGGATAGATAACTCCATTCTGTATGACGTAAAGCATGTGCTGCCTATAGAGGCAGTGGATGGCCGGTTGTAAAACTATACAAAAGTAAAATATATCGGAGATGTAACAAAATGAAGGTTCTTATTACCGGAAGCGCAGGTTTTATCGGTTCAGCCCTTTCCCTGCGACTACTGGAACGTGGTGATGAGGTTATTGGACTCGACTGCCTTAACGACTACTATGACGTTAACCTAAAGAAGGCACGCCTGGCCCGCACCCAGTCTCACGCCGGTTACACGGATCTGCGCATCAACCTGCATGACCGTGAGGCAGTGGCAGACGCCTTTGCCAAGTACAAGCCCAACCGGGTGGTAAATCTAGCGGCACAGGCCGGCGTACGCTACTCCATTGAAAACCCACAATCATACATCGACACCAACCTGGTGGGTTTCGGAAATATTCTGGAAGGATGTAGGCATAACGATGTTGAGCACCTGGTATATGCCTCCAGCAGCTCTGTGTACGGCGCCAACACCAACATGCCATTTTCGGTACATGATAATGTTGATCACCCGCTGAGCCTGTATGCCGCCAGCAAAAAGGCCAATGAGCTGATGGCCCATACCTACAGCCACCTGTATCAGTTACCAGTGACAGGCCTGCGTTTCTTCACTGTATATGGGCCCTGGGGGCGGCCTGACATGGCACTGTTCCTGTTCACCCGCAGTATCCTGGCTGGGGAGCCTATTAACGTATTCAACTATGGCAATCACCGCCGTGACTTTACCTATATAGATGACATAGTGGAAGGTGTTATCCGCACCCTGGACCGAGTGGCAACCCCAAATCCAGATTGGAACGGCGATAACCCTGACTCCGCCACCAGCCAGGCACCATATCGTCTCTACAACATTGGCAACAACAACCCGGTGGAGTTAAAAGAGTATATCTCGGTACTGGAGGATTGCCTGGGGAAAAAGGCAGAACAAAACCTGTTACCACTACAGCCAGGAGATGTTCCTGACACCTATGCCAACGTTGAGGCACTGGTACAGGACACCGGTTATAAACCGGAGACAACCATTCAGGAAGGTATAGCAAACTTTGTGGAGTGGTATCGGGAGTACTACAAGGTATAGGATCAAAGAGCTCTGGCCTGTAGCCATTCACCAGCCAGTGCTTTAGCCTGCTGCAGTTGCTGACTGGTCATTTTTGTTGCAACTATATCCATGCCATCCAGAAGACAGTCACAGATTGCATCATTCTTGCTGGCAATATAAAACCACTTGTAGGCTTGCACATAATCCAGGGCTACATGTCGCCCCTCGCTGTATAGTTGCGCCAGATCCAACTGGGCATATCCATCGCCATTGTTGGCAGCCTGTAGATACCAATGCAGGGCTTTTTTATAATCTACTTCTACACCACGCCCAGAGGTATAGAGAAAAGCCAGTAAGGCCTGGGCACGCATATTGCCATGTGTGGCTGCACGTGCGTAATACTCGGCACCCTTGGTCAAGTCTGCAGTAACACCATACCCATTGTTGTACATACGACCAACCAGGATCTGCGCTTCCGTATCACCAGCATCAGCCAGAGGCAGCAGTTTCTGCCAGGCAATGGCGTAATCCTCCATTTCATAGGCATCTTTACCACTGGCATAATCGGCTCGAACTATGGATGTTATAGCAAGCAGAGTGAGCAACATGCCAAAGCAAGCATACCAGCGCCATATGCTGTCTTGCAGATAACAACAAGTGTGATGCTTTTGGCTCATAGAGACACCTCACCAATTACTGGATTTTGAAACGACTAACCAGTTGCTGCAGATGTTCTGATTGATTGGTTAACTCATCGCCAACCGAAGATGTACGCTGCGCACCTTTCGCACTGAGTTCTGCTGCATCACCAATCTTCACCACATTAATATTGATCTCTTCTGCCACCATGCTCTGCTCTTCTGCTGCACTGGCTATCTGAGTAATCATGTCTGTAGTTGACATTACAGATTGTATGATGCGTCCCAGAAATTCGTTAAGTTTTCCTGCCTGATCTACGCTCTTACAAGTAATATCGCGATTCTGTTCCATGGCAGCCACGGCCTTACGCGCCCCATCCTGGAGATTCTCGATCATGTCCTGAATCTCCTGGGTAGACTGCTGAGTTCTGGAAGCAAGCGAACGCACCTCATCTGCCACTACAGCAAAGCCACGACCCTGCTCACCAGCACGTGCGGCCTCAATAGCTGCATTCAGTGCCAAGAGATTTGTCTGTTCAGCAATTCCACGAATAACATCCAACACTGCCCCGATATTATCGGTATCCTGTCCCAGCTGTTGAATGGTTTCGGTAGTATCATCCATCTGCTCTGCCAACCCTTTAATGCGGCTCACAGTCTCATCAACTACATGGTGACCACTTTCAGCTTCCTTATTGGCATAATCTGCTGCACCTGAAGCTTCAGTCGCACTTTTCGCTACAGCCTGGACAGTAGCAACCATCTCTTCCATAGCTGTTGCCATATGCCCCAATTGATCACGCTGATTCTGCATAAGATCATTTGTATCATGGGCAACTTGCTCCAGCTCTGAGACCTGGCTGGTAATATGCTGGGAACTGCTGACAACCCCATTAACATCAGAACTCAGGCGCTCAATCAGATTGGCAAGGGTGGATGTTATTATCGATATCTCTTTCAGCCCAGTCCCATTTGAGGAACAGGTAACCGTCAAATCGCCAGATGCTACCAGCTTCATGGACTTGACAGCTTGAGCTACAGGAATAAACAGGGCCTTACGCAGAATCCACAATGCCCCCAAGGTACCCAGAATAATTAGAGCAGCAAATATGGCAAGAATCTTGGTTTGTATATCCTGAATACCGGCATTTAACTCAGTGAAATCCTCTAGGGCTTCTACGGCTACCGCCGGCTCACCAAGATTAGAGCGGGCCATGTATTCAACTATTGATCTGTTTTCTTGATTTGCCTGTTCCCAATCACCTGCTTTCAACAGCTCTCTGCCGTCTGTACTTTTTAAGATGATTGGTAAACCTACAGTGTGTGAAAGTGTCTTTAACTGAAATACCGGGCTGGTAACTATCTCGGTATAACCTATCAGTCTCAGGCCACCTAAAGGTACCAGGGTGGAGTAATAGGGCTCATTGTTCCAGCTCCATAAGGCACCCAGACGTTTCATGCGATCTGCGCCTTTGCGCCCTGCTGCCTGCTTACGTAGTTCCTCTGGCATCTTACTGGGGAAATTTGCCGGCTTTCTGTCAGACTGCACCAGTGGCTTGAAGTCTTTGTCATATAGACGTACAGCTTTTAGATCGATCACTCCAGTATTAACAAATTTTGTTCCAAATAGATTACTAGTCAACTTCTTTTCAAGGTCTTGCTTGGCAGCAGCATCTCCTGATTTGGCAACCTTCTTGACCAGTTTTTTCATCTCCTTGCTCTTCAGTACATAACCGCCTAGCTCTGCCGAAGGTTTCTGCAAGATCTGCATCTCTGCATCTATGGTAGTTCCCAGAAGACGGGCTACTGACTGCCCCTGGAATTCCAGTGCAGCGGTACGGAACATACCTGTGGTGAAGAGGCTAATCACCATGACTGTAGCACCACCAGCAATGATGATGGTCAGGATGATTGCTTTGATGGAGATGCGTTGAAACATGCCATTTACTCCGACTGAGTTATTGTTATACCCGGTCGGGGCAAAGCGTTATCTAAAGTGATAACGCCCCGCCCCGCACATTCGGTATTAATTGGCTACTGGCAGACCCTTGGCTACCCAGTCATCCCAACCGCCACGGTACCAGTAGACAGTTTTATAGCCTTCTGCTACAGCAGCCTTGCAGGATTTAACACTGCGGCCACATTTCTTACCGTTACAATAGAACAGCACCGGAGTGTCTTTGCTAGGAATTACTTTAGCCAAAGATTCTGGATTGGTTTCGGTATCTGGTAGAGAAACGGCACCTTCTATAAAGCCACCTGCATAATCCTGGGCGGTACGTGCATCGACAATCACCAGATTATCATGCGCTTCTACCAGGGAGATCAGCTTTTCCGCGGTTACTTTAGTAGTGCCAGGGATCTGATCTGGGGTTTCACCTTTACTTGCAAGCACCTGTCCGGCACCCAGGAACAGTAGTGACACAATGAATATATTCAATACTCTGTTGGCTAACAATTTCATCTCAAAATTCTCCAGTGGTTTTTTCAAAATACTACTTAGTATTTGTACTCAAACGGTATCCAATATTGCTTTCACCTCTGATTGAACCGTCATACAATCAGGAGCAGTAACCCATTATTTTCCTTAACCTTTATTTGGCCGGGTTCCTGACTGTGTGCAACTGTTTTCGGCATCAAGTACAAAAACTTAAGCCAAAACAGGAAAAAAAAGATTTAAAGATGAAATATTCTGAATAACACTTATAAAGAGTAGGTTTTAGTATGAGACTAAAATGTGGGGATATAGAGAGAAATCAGACGCAAAAAAGCAATTTAGCAATACCATATTGATTGCATATACACCTTGTTACTTCAGCTTAGCGCATTAGTTAAACACAGCAGTAAATAGCTACTTCTTGCTACCCTCTTTTGACCATCTTCTAATAGCTGTGATCTCTTCTTTCTCAATACCTATGGATTCGAGAAAATCCTGATGGGCCTCAGGTGACATCCGTTCAAATTCTATATGCCAACTCTGCATACCTTCCTGATCCAGGCCGGCTGCTTGCAACAGTGACACCCATACCTCTTTGGTTACAATACGGGAGTGTAGAAAAGCACTCTCATTCTGCAAGATTGCCAGAATCACCTTCTGTTGATCCCTGAGTTTCTGGATTTCGCTATTGATAGAAAACAGCCTGCGCTCCAGCGCTAACTTCAACTCATCTTCCTCCTTATCCATAAGCAAGGATATGGAATCCAAAGAGAGGCCGGCACTTCGAAACAGTGCAATCTTATCCATGCGTTTTAGATCACTGTCGGAATACAGTCTGTAATTGGATTCACTCCTCCCGCTGGGACGCAAGAGCCCGATAGAGTCGTAATAGAGCAAGGTGCTCCTGGAAAGTGAATAGAGCTTCGCTACCTGGCCGATAGTATGCATATGTACGCCCGCCATATATTTAACTTGCTGGGGTAGCCGGTCAACATCAACCGACTACCCCATTCAAACATTTTTTACAGAGCTCGAATCTGGCTTATCTCATCCTGGGATACCTGCAGCCATTCAAGAAACGCCTGATGCCCTTCAGGATACCTTGCTTCAAATTCCCTGTGCCATTGCTTCATTGTGGTCTCATCCAGACCAATCTCACGGAACAATTTGACCCACTTAACTTTACTCATAACTTCATTACTCATTTGATATCTCCAATATGCGCTAATTAAAAACAACGGTTTTCCACCGTCGAAATAAGCATGAGGTATAAAGTTATAGACAGGTCAACTACTTATTGCAGGTTAAGGTAGGCACCGGCTTTATTTGCTAACTACCATGGTTGGAAGACCAGTTAAATGCAATCCACCACTAGAACTACGATAACTGCCTACCTATAGTTTCTGCGATACGCAAGCTGAGAGCCGCGATCGTCAAGGTAGGATTAGCTACACCACCAGTGGGAAAAACTGCAGAACCTGCCAAGAACAGATTCTTATGATCGTGCGTGCGACACTCTTTGTCGACCACTGATGTCTTTGGATCATGTCCCATGCACGCTGTTCCCATCATATGAGAGGCATGTTCTAAAGGCCTGTGCTCCTGAATCTTCCCATCAAGTAATGTGACCAATTGATCAATCTTTCGCTTAACGGCAACCTGACCATGTTTTGAATAGTCATCCTGCTGGTAGTTAATCTTGACCTTCGGCAAACCGGCTGAATCGTAGGCATGATGATCTAAAGTCAGGCGGTTATCCATGCTAGGTAATTCTTCACAGTGGCTTATGATTTGAAACTGCCGGGAAACAATATGGCGAATTTTATGATCAAGAGCCTCACCGCGTAGACCACTATCAATGAGTTTCAAACAAACCTCAGGAAGCCTGTCCCATGACTCGGTGACCAAGTAAAAACCAGACCGTGACTTCCTCATGGGACCATTAATATCCTCTGTAGTCATCATGCCAAACTTTGGACCACGACCACCATATACTGGCTCTTGCGTATGAATAACCGTCATCGTGCTGGGATGATTCATAAGGTTGCGCCCTAACATGTCGGAACTGTTTGCGATTCCTTGCGGGGCATATTCATTGGCTGAAAGCAGAAGCAATCTTGGTGATTCAATAGTATTTGCTGCAACAACATAGGCCTTTGCTCGAACTACCATTGAACTGCCGTCACTGCGCACATAATTCAGACCCTCAATCATGCCCTCAGCATTGCTGTGTATTTTAGTTACCAGTGCCTCTTCTATAACCTGTGCACCAGCTGCCTCAGCCTTTCGAATATGAACATCTGCAGAATATTGAGCACCTATGGGACAAATCGGAGAACAGTTGTTGTGGCCATAACACTCTGGCCGATTGTCATAGATTTCGCTGTTCCTCGCATGAGGACGCGGCACCCATTTAAAACCAGCCTGTTGCGTCTTTTGCTTAATAACCTGATCCATATAGCTCTGGGTCACAGGTGGCATCGGAAATTCGCCTGAACGTGGAGCCCAGTGGCTGTCTTTAGCATCCCCACTCACACCAAGCTCAACCTCAGCTCGGTCGTAGTAAGGCTCGAGATTTCTGTAACTAATGGGCCAATCCTTCCCCACTCCATAGTGGCTCATGAGACTGAAATCATCAGGAGAAAACCTCAGGGTAGCAGCGCCCCAGTGCCATGTGGTGCCACCAACAAGGCGTAGATAAAAAGGCCAGTAACGGTCTTTGCCTTGTTGTAATATGTAGCCATCATCAGGATTCTCACCAGAAGGCCTTGGAGCAAGTGCAGTAATGGGGTAAGGCGCACCAAAATCACGTGATGGAGAGGACAGGAAATTAGTAAAAATCTGCCCTCTCGCCAGGCGAGGACCAGCCTCAAGAACAACAACCTTTATATCTTTTTTAGCCAACTCTGATGCAATAAGAGCACCGGCTACTCCAGAACCTACAATGGCTACATCAGTCGTTATCTCCTCAACTCTGGACATCAAACGTCATCCTGAAAATCTTTTGGCTTGTTAGCCCAATAACCTGGCTGCAAATTCGGATCCCCCGCCTGCACTACCAATCCAGTTGCGACCTGCCACATCAATGCTTCTTGATCGAGAACCATTATGGGGGAAGTGCTGTGATGATAATAAACACCGAGATACCATGTTGTAATCAGATGTGAAACAAACCATGCCTCCGATTCTTCTAACACCTCTTTATGAAGTAAATCAGGCAAACTTGTTTGGGACGTGGCTCCTTCCAGCTTTGTACGTAACACTGTATATGCAGTTGCAATGTGCTTCTCTACCCAAGGTTCGTTCAAAAAAACCTGGAATACCTTCTTGGCTGCCTCTTGACTGAGATTTTGACGGCAAGTCACAATCTGGGATAGCTTATAGAAAACCTCAAAAGAAGGTGCTTTAGGATTTTTCAACTCCGGCCATGGCTGCAGAAGCAACTTATTGGTCTCTGCAGCCATTAGTAAACGTGATGCTGGCGTTGCAAGAAGACCAGCTAAAACAGTAGCAGCAGAAACGCAGATCACCCGACGCCTTTTATCTACATCTTCACCCCCAAGAGGTGAAAACTCAGGACTGTCTGTTGATATCGTCCCACCCATTGTCATACACCTATTGTGAGAGCATTTTTTGAAAATAGTCTATGGTTTTCTCAAGCCCTGCTTCGAGTTTTATCTGTGGTTCCCAACCAAGGTTAGCTTTTGCTAAAGAGATGTCTGGCTGGCGCTGTTTCGGGTCATCCTCTGGTAAGGGCAAATATGCAATTTTTGATTTTCCACCAACCTTATCCAGTACTGCTTCAGCAAGCTCTTTGATTGTAAATTCAACCGGATTACCCATGTTCACTGGCCCGGTAAACCCTTTGGAGCAATCCATCATCCGGATAAAACCATCAATCATGTCGTCTACATAGCAAAAGCTACGTGTCTGAGAACCATCGCCGTAGATGGTGATATCCTCTCCACGTAGTGCCTGCACAATAAAATTACTCACAACACGGCCATCATTTGGGTGCATCTTGGGACCATATGTATTGAATATACGTACTACCTTGATGTCCAACCCATGCTGCCGGTAGTAATCGAAAAACAGGGTCTCTGCACAGCGCTTCCCTTCGTCATAGCAAGAACGGATACCGATACTGTTTACGTTACCCCAATAGCCCTCCTGTTGAGGATGAATCTCCGGATCACCATACACCTCGCTGGTGGAGGCTTGCAGTATTTTTGCATTCAAGCGCTTGGCAAGTCCCAGCATGTTTATTGCACCATGAACACTGGTCTTTGTGGTCTGTACCGGGTCTCTCTGATAGTGAATAGGTGATGCTGGACAGGCTAGATTGTATATTTCATCAACCTCCACGTAGAGGGGAAAAGTTACATCATGGCGCATCAATTCAAAATGAGGATTAGTTATGAGATCAGTGACATTATCTTTAGCACCACTATAAAAATTATCCACACATAGGACATCGCACCCTTCACTTAACAATCTCTCACACAGATGAGATCCGAGAAATCCGGCACCACCGGTCACCAACACCCGTTTTTTATTTCCAATTCTGCTCATGGTTTATCCTGAAAAGTTATCAGATAACCTGTTAGACCAAATAATTATCCGCAACCTGCTGGTTACGTCGTATCGACTCACTCAAGCTGGAGCGACTCCATCGTGTCAGTCTCATTGACCAATATATCAATTGCCCCTGCAGGTAGATAGATGGAGTTACCTCTTAAAGCTGCCTGAGTACCATGACGGGGGATATTCAATCTGCTACCAGTTTTCCAAGTCAGTTTTCCCGTATCAAATATCTCAGTAATGTCATGTACCGTATCCAGACTTTCACCACCAATCACATAGATCCGTTGTTTATGGAGTACATAGCTGGCTCCGCTGCGCGGAGTTGGGATATCTGTTGACTGTGGCAGGGTTTTCCACACTTGCGCCAAAGTATCATAAACATCAATCTCATTGACGGTCCTGGAGTTGTCTGGGGCAGATGTGTCACGACCGCCGATCAGATATATCTGGCTATCCACCGTGACTGCATGGAAATGATCACGGACTCTTGGCATATCTTGTAAACGAACCCAACGATCTGTTTCCGGATCGTATTGATCGAAATAGCGCAATGCGGTGGTACGGTCATTATGATGCCCGCCGATAATGCCACCACCCACATAAAACTTTCCATTGACCACAACAACACCAGCCGCTCCACGACGAAATTGTTCCGGAATACGGGGACCACGTATCCAGCGATCTGACTTTGGCTCGTATATATATATGTACTCAAGAGTTTTTTCATCACAGCAGCGTCCGGTGTAACCCGCTAGTACGTAGATTTTATTTTTATAACGCACAGGCTGGATATGGTGCATATCCACCGGTGGCGCTGAGCGCTTTACCCATTTGGCTTGGGCCACATCCAACATCATGGTAGCTTTTGGCTTCTCTGGGACGCTTCCACGACCACCAATCAGGTAAAACGTATTATTCTTGCCAATAAAACCGTTTTCATGCCGATGGACATTCTCAGAATCACCTTTAGTACTAACCGTTTTCCAGGCAACATGTTTACTGAGAGCATGCTGCCTGGATGAAACCAGTGCCACACTCTTCACCCATAACTCTGCGTTGGAAGACTCATTCCCAGGTAGTTGAAATTTGATCGCAGATAACTTGTGTTTGTATATATTTACTGGGTTAGACACCCAGGCGGGAAACTTAAATGCAGACAGTTTAATGTTCACATGCCTAAAGTCAGCAGCAGATGGAAGCTCTACATAGTACCCATTACCTGCATCCACCCCATCCTGCTCAAGGATAAGCCAAAGCTGACCTTTAGAGCGGTAAACAACACTTATCTCCATGTCATCATCCAGATCAAGATGTTTACCCTGTACGGTAAAAGAGACTCCTGAATAAGGATAAGGACCACCCTTCGCAGATGGTGCTGCTGCCTTATGCATATTGAAATATATGGCAGACATTGGATTGGCTGCTTTGGATACCTCAATCCTGGAGCCTATATCCAGTTGGTCTGTATAAGTGTGCCAGCTATCAAATCTCACTTTGGCCGGAATATTTGTAGAGAACAGTAATACTTGCAGCAAAAACACCAGACGCAGGATATTAATCAAGCAAAGCTGCTTGTTATTTAGTTGTTTACTTCGCGAGACCGCATCAATCATTTATCTTTAACTCATGGAAGTGCGTCTTCAGTATAGTAGCAGCCTCCCACTATACTATTGCTACAAACAGCAACGAGCCCCGCTGGTACACTCTGACCAGCGGGGCTCGGAAGTACTAAGAGTATGATTAGAAAGTTGTGGAGACGCCCAGCGATCCGTATGCAGAGTCACCACCATTTCCATCAGTGTCTGCATAACCAATGGCGGCATTCACGTTGTTGCTGAACAGGAAGAATACACCAGCACGTTCCTGATCAAAATCGTCATTACCCATGAAGGCAACCTCTGGGCCTATGGTTACGGATCCTACTTTCCAACCAACACGACCGCGTGTCCAGTAGGTGTCGTATGCAGTAGAGTAGTTACCACGCACATCCACATATGGCCCTTGTGCTGCAGAACGGTTTACCTCAAATCCAACTTTAAAACCTGTTTCGCTACCATCAACATCTGCATCTGTTTTAGTGCCACCAGCCTTGATTAGATCCTGATCAACATCCTGGTAATTTACACCAGCATAGATACCCAACTGCAAGTTACCTGTGTGCTTGCGATATCCAATCATCAGGTCAGCAGCCCTTGAATCGGCATCCACATTACCACCTGGATATGCACCGCTAGCGTCAGTGTCATAATCAAACTCGCCACCACCAACAAACACCTTCAGTGCAGGACCGTCAACACCCAGACCTCTAAACGCATGAATGGCACCTGCATACACATAAGCGGAGTCTTCCTTTACATCTATACCAGCAAAACCGATAGTATCGTCTGCGGCTGAAGTTAGAGGCAGAAATGCCATAGATGTCACAGCTGCTGTGCTAATAGCCCGGCTTAGTAGTTGGCGAGTTTTCATAGGATTGTATTCTCCAATTATTTGGTACTGCTTTAAGGTTCCCACGATATTTGTATTAAAAAAGCAACAGCCATGTCGCATAATTGCTTTTTATTCTAACTGTTTATATAGTAAATGAAAAGCACATATCCAGCTTTTATTGTACTTGGAATATTTTAGGGATTATTACAACAATTAACAGCCTATTCTGTTGGGTATCTATGTATTCTGTTGATTCTTAACTGAAATCGTCCTAAACCCCTGAGTCGTTTTGTCCATCTCTTAAAGCACGGCAATTAATTTGATGTCCCTAAATACCTTTTACGCGCGGCAAAACCAAGGCTACATGCAGCGCAAAATTCTATTTATATTTTATCTGGCTGCTATTGTTGTCTACTTCAGCTGGCGCGTTACGATCTTCCATACGGATAATCCAATCTTTTCATCTGTGTTTATGGCAGCTGAGATCGCCACCCTGATACTGGCTTTAATGTCCGCGCAAATCATGTGGAAAATCAAGGTTAGATCTGCCACCAAAGCCCCTGACGGCCTGAAGGTTGTGGTTTTTGTACCTACTTACAATGAATCAAAACCACTGGTACGCCGCACCGTTATTGCAGCCATGAACATTGACTACCCACACGATACCTGGCTTCTGGATGATGGCGACCGCCCAGAAATGAAACAGCTGGCGAATGAGTTGGGGTGTAACTATTTGAGGCGTGACACAAACAGAGGAGCAAAACCAGGAAATCTCAATAACGCCCTAAAAAATACCGATGCTGATTTTATTGCGGTTATAGACTGTGATCATATAGCCCAGACCGATTATCTAGACCGGCTCCTGGGGTATTTCAGTGACCCGAAAGTAGCATTTGTACAGGCACCTCAGGACTACTACAACACCAATGCCTTCCAGTTCCGCAATGACTCCAGATTTGGTCTGTTGTGGCATGACCAGAGTGGTTTCTTTGCCACTGGCCAGGCAGGAAGGGACTATTGTGATGCCACTACCTGTTGTGGCACCTCTACCATTGTGCGGCGTAGCGTTATCGACGAGATTGGTGGTTTTCCCGAAGAAACGGTTACAGAAGACATCCATGTGGCGATAAAGGCTCAGAAACTCGGGTATAAATCAGTCTACTATCCCCTACCCCTGGCCTATGGAGTTTCTCCAGTAGATCTGAAGGAGTTTCAAAGACAGCGTCTACGCTGGGGACAGGGTAACGTACAATCGGTACGTGAAGAGAGCCTGCCCTTCACCAGAAAACTCAGCTTTGGACAGAATGTTGGTTATACCTACCTGTCATTCCTGTATGCTGAAGGTTGGGCAAGATTGGTTTTCTACCTGGCACCACCCACGGTTATCTTCACCGGCATCATGCCCATAGCTCCTACCCATAATTTTCTGTGGTTTTTCCTGCCATTCTTTATCATAACGGTACTCTTCTTTGAACAACTCGGGCGTGGAGACAACCGCTTTCATGTCAATGAAGAGATGGCCATGGCACGCTTCCCTGCCTTTATTGCCTCCACCTTTGCCGTATTCCGCCATCGTATAAAGTGGGTAGTCTCTTCTAAAGAGTTCATTGGACATTTTCAGCCCTATCTCTTAGCTCCTCAGCTATTGGTACTAGTACTAAACACCGTAGCAGCACTATGGGCCGTTGCATTCCCTAATTATCAGCTTATCCAGGACTACTCTCTGGGAATGTATGCATTTGGTGTTACATGGTGCGGATTTAACAGCTTTCTGGCCATACAGGTAGTTCGTAACTCCATTCGCTGCGCTAAAAATAAACGTGCTGACTTTCGTTTTGAGCTACGGTTACCAGTACATATATCCGTGGATGACAGCCCCCTGATACTTGCCGAAACCATAAAGATATCTGCTGCTGGTATGAGTATCAGTCTGGACAGCGCAGTCACTGTCACACCAGACTCAACTCTCAAGGGACAGTTATATATGCCAGGTTTGACTATTCCCTTCCAGGCCAGGGTGGAACAACTCAATTCACCAGATCACACGCCAGGTGCGAGACAACAAATACTGTATTGCGACTTTACCTGGGATAGTGACACCGCCCGTGACGATCTGGATCTAGCCCTACATGCCTGTGTCTGGCACCGACGTCTGGCATGGGATGGAGACTATTTCCTTACTCCCCTGGAGAAATTTGCCACCATAATTGGCTTACGCAAAGAAACCAGACCATTGATGTCTGATCATCGCTCAGTTCTCTACCAGACAACAGATGACCAAAAACACAAGCTAGGTCTTATACTTACTGGTAAAAATGGATATGAGCACTCATTCGTAACCTTCGAGCCGATGGAACTGCCGGTGACTCTTTCGGCCAAGTTACTTGATAACGGCAACCCAGTTGAGTCAGAAATAAAACTTGCACAACTACTGATACCGGGTGAAGTTGCCTCAGCCGGACCTAATAGGGTAAAAATGTACACATACGGCGCCACCACCTCCTGATAATATACTGTCCGGGAATCTTGTAATGCAGAATATAGATCGTAGGGATTTTTTATACCGTACTCTTGCATCTCTGGCACTGGGCCTGCTTCCCTGCTCAGTTACTGTATCTGCTTTAGCCTCTGATAGCAGCCGCTCCAGTACCATTAAAGTTCTCAAGACATTTCTCGAGAAACACCTGGTCTCTTCCAGTATGCAGTGCGGCTCCCGTTTAGGTGATGGCGTGCCAGAGTTTAGTGACGTGGAAAAATTCATGGCGAAGATCCTGAAGCTTGCCAATGACAGCACCCATAGATTGGAGCAGTATCTGGCTGATACAAGAAACAAAGACCTTGTTACTGATAACACCATGACAGTTGACGGCTGGGTACTGGCCAGGACCGAAGTACTGTCAGCCGCCTCCTACGTGTTGATGACCAACACTGATTGTCAGCTGCCTACCTGATCAAGCCTGCTTGGAGATACCGATATGTTTATTGACTTCAAGTTAGCCGAATCTCCCAAGGAATATGATTGTGACATCTGCATCATAGGTACGGGCCCGGCAGGTATCTCCATAGCCCGCGAGTTCATTGGTTCAAATACCACCATATGCCTGGTGGAGAGTGGAAATTATGCAGCAGACAGTGACACCCAGGCGTTATACAAAGGCGAGACCCATGGTTTACCCCATACTGCCCTGGATACTTGCCGACTGCGTTTTCTGGGAGGGAGTTCCAATTGCTGGAACGGTTGGTGTGCACCGTTCGATGACTACGACTTCACAGCCAAACCCTGGGTACCACATAGCAACTGGCCTATTGATAATCAGGACCTTTCTCCTTACTACACCCGCTCCGGCATAGCATGTGAGGTTGGGCCACATGATTTCAGCGACAGATACTGGAAATTGCTGGACCTGGAGAAACCGGCATTTGATGAAAGCAGGATCCGCGTCTGCAACTGGCGCATAAGCCCACCCACACGCTTTGGTCGGCGTTACCACTCGGAACTTGAACAGGCAAACAATATTACCGTTCTCCTGAATGCCAATGCGGTGGATCTGGAAACCACTGAGACTGCCAATCAGGTGAGTGCTGTTGCCCTGGCGAGCATTAATGGACGTCGTGGTACGGTCCGGGCTAAACAATACGTGCTGGCCTGTGGCGGCATAGAAAACCCTCGCTTACTGTTGGCATCTAACAATAACCAGGGTTTAGCTAATGACCATGACCAGGTTGGGCGCTATTTTATGGAGCATCCTTATGCCACCTCAGCCCTGGCGTTTTCACTCCCGGCCAATTTCCACCTGGATGTTAAGAAGATCCTGGATGGCGTATCCATATACACCGGGTTTGCAACCACTGCAGCCCTACAGGAAAAAGAACAGATCATGGCATCTATGATGGTGGTACATCCACAAGATGATATTGATCCACTGTTTTCCT
This sequence comes from Chromatiales bacterium, assembly GCA_028278145.1. Lineage (GTDB taxonomy): Bacteria > Pseudomonadota > Gammaproteobacteria > Chromatiales > Chromatiaceae > JAAGZL01. The sequence continues at coordinate 32,356 of JANQEV010000084.1, forward strand.
GGGGCCGCCGCCCGCTTCCTGCAACCCCACCCGGTTATCAACGCTATAGCCTGCTGTCGCAGTCAGAACAGTCACCCGACCCGGAAAACCGTATTTCACTCTCTTCCACCCTGGACCGCTTTGGTAAACCACTAGCCAGAATGGATTGGCGCCTGAATGAACTGGATAAACGCACCATCAGTGTACAAGTGCGCGCCCTGGGGACAGAGTTTGCCCGTCTGGGTCTGGGTCGCATCAAATACGCCGACTGGCTGCTGGATAAAGAGGCCTACTGGGGAGTGGAAGCCGGTAATCACCATATGGGAACCACTCGCATGGGTGATGACCCAAAGACCAGCGTAGTGGACAAACACTGCCAGGTACACGGCATTAGCAACCTGCACATTGCAGGATCCTCGGTATTTGTAACCTCAAGCTGGGTGAACCCTACCTTTACCCTGGTAGCACTTGCATTGCGCCTGGCTGACCGTCTCAAAGATAGACTTGCCTAATTATCCCAGATTTAAACACCGCGACGCTTACCAATATATGCCCCTAACAACCCTGCCAAGGCCGGTGGGATACTTATAACCCCAAGAAGGACAATGCTGACACCTACGAGTTCTGCATTTATATTACCAAGTATTATCGGAAGACCCTGTACCCAGATGGAAACAACACCATACAGCCATGCATATACGGGGAAATAGAATCCGAGTACAACACATCCAATACATATTCCTGGATAGGCATAGCGCCAGAACAACGGATTGTCCCAATGCTCCTGATCGATCCCATATGGTTCAATAAGTAAATAAGCCGCTGCGCCAAGTGCTGCTGCGATAAGAATGGGGATGACTACTTTACTCATAGGCCGTGCTATATGGATTGCCTAACGCCTTGCTAAACGTCTAATCAACATTCAGTTAATCTTTTTCTGCCCACTCTCTAATCTTCCGTTTCAGTTTCTTCTCAACCTTTTCCCCAATCTCATCCCACTCTTTATCAGATTCCCCATATTCTCCAGACTCTCCCAATTCCTCGTCCTCAGCCCATTTTTTAAGGTTACGCATGACCTTCTTTTCAACCTTTTCCCCTATCTCTTCCCACTCTTTATCGCATTGCTTTCTTTCACTGGATTTACAACTAGCATGACAACCACCACCCCAAACAAAAATCACGCCAAGTAAAAAACCGAAATCATACCAACCTCCGGAATTGTTTAATTCATATACAGAAACGTTTTCATTGAAGATATGAACTACCAGGCTTATTACTGAAATTATTCCATGCCATAGACCCCACCAGAAATCTGCTGGGGTCTCTTGCGTAAACTGAGGGTTACCGGCCGCACATGAGGTTAGTAATAAAACAATGGGGACAACTACCAGGAGTTTTTGTAATCGATGATTTGATAAGGTCATATTGTCTCCTTTTCCTATATATCTGGAACGAGCGACTCTGTACCAAAGGTACGATAATTTGCAGACATCAATTGGTCTGCAAGACTATTACCCTAACTTTTTTGCATTACGAAAAACTCATAACCATAGTATTTCGAGTACTTTCTATAGAGCTCCACTTCTTGTTTAAAGCCTGCAAAAACTGCCTGTGCCACTTCATTCCCCTGATATCTCTTAATCAGATGAGATAATTCATTTTCTATCGGAATATAATAGTTATTCAACCATGCAGATTCAGGCAAGGTGAAATTAGAGATCAGGTTAAACCCTTCATTGTTGATTGTTTCGATATTTTCCGGGACAGTTTTTATATCTGGATACTCTGCCACTAAATACTCAACAACGGTCTCTGGTGGTTCATCAGCAGTATAGACAAGTTCCGTCACAGCCAGATAGCCCTTGTCTTTTAACAACTGATGACAACGATTTAATCCATTTTGAAATCCCATTAAATACAAGGCACCTTCTGACCAGACAATATCAAAGATCCCTTCCTCAAAATCCATATCGAGCATTGACATATTGCGGGGGGTTATTTGCTCATCCAGCCCTCGTCTTTCCGCCTGCCGCATCAATATATCAAGAAATCCCTGATGGTTATCTAAAGCAATGATATTTCCATCAGAGATTTTTGCTAACTCTATGGTTTGCATTCCCTGCCCACACCCTATATCTAAGATTAATGGATGCTGTTTGGGGTGAGGAATAGAGTTATAGGCACGCCGAGTGCATTCATTATCGCCAGGACCACTGCGCGGCAACGCCTCACACAACTCATATATATATTCCAGTCCTTCCATTGATTACTTCACTAATAGCACTAGATTACCTAACGGTTACAGCAGTCCCACTGACACTAACCATTAGCATGCCTCCTTGAGAGCCGACTGTTTCATAGTCGATATCTATACCAACAACTGCGTTTGCCCCTAACTCTGCTGCCTGCTGGGATATCTCTTCAAATGCTATGGTGCGTGCCTTTTTCAATTCTCCTTCATATGCAGCAGACCTTCCGCCCACAATATCCCGAATACTTGCAAAAATATCTTTGAATATATTTGCCCCTAGTATTGCTTCCCCTGTAACTACTCCATGGTACTTAATGATTTCCTTTCCTTCGATACTAGGCGTGGTTGATTGGATCATAATTTGTTTCCTATCTGATTATTTTTAATCTTTCACTTGAAATAACAGATACTTCGTAGTGGCGTATGTTGACAGCCATAATAATAATCACGATGGCAGTTTCTTCACTCTCAGCGCTATCTTTTTCATAATTTTTTCATATGGTAATGGTGGACCATATGACACCTGCTTTCCATCAATAAATAGTCCATCCGAAATCCCCCACTCCATAAACACCTCCCGATCAGAGGTATCTATTATTCCAAAAACAACTTTCTCACCGAATTGCTCGCTGGCTTTTCTTGCCCTTTCGAAAACAACGTTCTGGGCAGGACACCAGCCATTAATAAATGCAGTTACCGTTACAACACCAGAATTCTTAGTGACGTCCTTTTTTGGTCGAATCCATCGAGGTTGATTGGCATACATTGAAAATGGCTTCCAAACCAGCAGTCTCATGGAGTCCCTGTCAGCCTTCTTATACCCCTGTTTCTTAAACCAGGATGCCTTCATCCAAAACGGCAACCACAAACCCCATGCCACCATTCCTTTTGCACCCCTTTCTTTAGCATCCTTTTCAGCAGCGATTAGCAATGCCTTACCCATACCCTTACCCTGATAATTCCCTATACCTTTTTTGTAGCCGTGTACCCAAATACACATAACAAAATAAAGGCCTTCTCCCTCTATAACTGATTCTTCAGCAGGCAGGTATTGAATCATCCCTGCCACATCACCTTCATCACTAAGTGCAAGTTTAACTCTCAACCCCTTCTCTTTGTATTTTTGATACCAGCAAGACTTATGATTTCCTGCCTCTTTCATTTCATCTGACCAGTCTTCAAGGCAATTAAAGTAGGTGTCGTAATATGCTGGTTCCAGATCAATAATTTTCACAATCTACTCTCTTGTAACATTATTAACTACCTATTAGATATACTATCGCCGTAGAGACTGGTACTTGACAACAGGGTGGAGAAGCAGACGTCCCGCTGCCTTACCTGTTTTATTACTCCGGTTCATACCGGTAATGCCCGGTGATTTTATACTCAAACAACATGTCCTCTAACTTTGGTCCGGCACCAATGTTATGCACAATCATAGGATTACCTGATGCTACTGATTTTCTGCTGGTAACTATGCCGATATGTGGCAAGTTACCTGGAAGCATCCATGTAACCAAATCCCCTGCCTTATAAGCAGAAGAATTATTCGAAACCTCAAGAACCACTCCATGTCGCTTAAAAAATGCTTGTAGATTAGGGACCCTTCTATGGTCAATGTTCTTATCAGGGCGCTTTAAACCCCAAATCTTCTTAGAAGGGTACGATTTGAAGTTTTTCGACATGTCTTCATGTACTAGAACTTGTAGGTCGACCCCAAGAGCACGATATGTTCGTATCACTACATCTGTACACACACCAACATGTGGTGGCACATCGCCACCTGGGTACTTGAGAACACGATATGAACCATCGTATTGCACCTGATGCTTGGTTCGGGCCAATGCAGCTGACACTATTTCCTCAGTAAAGTTAGCTGAGGAAGCCTGTGAAACAAATATAGTTACAAATACTAAGAGTCTTCGAGTCATTTTCATGAACATAAAGCTCCATTGTTGTAGCAACGTTTTATCTATGGGGTACCGCTTTACAGCATCCATGACTAAGCGCTTGTTAGGTATCGTCTCATCCCTTTAGCCAGCTGATTGCCTCGGATTCGTTTTTGAACACTCGGAAGCGGTATCCTCGGTTAAGCATCACCGTCTCCAGGAACTTATGTTTCTCTTCTTCCTGTGAATACAGGATTGCCACCTTGATACCCCGGTCAAATTCGAGTTCGTTGGCTATCTGTGGAACCTGATAGGTCTCAGCCGTAGAGTCGAGAATCTCTGTATCCCGCACATCATGGAGTAACCGGTTACAGGAGTATTCTTCCAGAATAGGTTCTACTAAATTTACAATTAATGGTGCTTCACTGGAACCTTTTATCTGTCCGTGAGAGCAAATGCGAACTATGTCATGCTCTTCTAAGTATTCTACTTCAGGACTCATGTTTAGCTTTTCCTATCATTCAGTTGGGGGAGTTCAATATTCAGAGAATTAAGTATAGTGTTCAATTGATATTGTAATAACCAAACACGCCGATTTAGATTGGCACAAACCGTCTCCGTTCCAGGCTTTTGAAGAATAAACTTAGGTGGGGAAATAACTCTAGCAGGGTAGAAATTACTCTTTCTCCAGACCGCCAAACTGTTCCAGCAGACGGGGTATAAACCGCCCCAGTTCCAGAGACATGATGGCAAAGTCGGCATCGAATCTGGCAGCATCATCTTCTGCGGCCACATCTGCTGCCTCTTCCTGGATAATGTCCATAAATCCCAGGCGTTTTATGGATAGATCATCACACAAAACAAATGAGATGCGCTCATCCCACTCCAGGGCCAATTTAACCACCTGTTTACCAGCCTTGAGGTGGGATTCAATCTCATCTCCCATCAGATCCTGACGACGGCACCGCACTATACCACCCTCTTCCATGGGATCACGCAGTTCGCACTCATCACTAACTATGAAGCCACCCTGTGGGCCTTTTTCTCCCAGCCAAGCGGTCATGACCGATATTGGCGACTGGGCAGTTGTCAGCGGTTTCAGTTTCAGTGACCCAAGAGAGTCGCGCAGCAGGTTTATTAGTTCCTCCGCCTTTTTGGGGCTGGAGGCATCCACAATCAACCAGCTCCCTTTTGGATCTATATAGGCGTAGGTCAGGGCCGATTTGGTGAAGGCCTGGGGTAAAAGTTGCTGCATGAGGATATCTTTCAACTCCTCCTTCTCACGTCGCCTTACCTTGCGTGATTCGGCCTCTTCTATCTCCTCCACCTTTTCAGCCAGTTTCTCTCTTACCACCGAAGCGGGCAGAATCTTCTCCTCTTTGCGGGCACAGAGCATGATGCAGCCGTTGGCAGCATGGGTGAGCTGACCTCCATCCCGTCCCAGTGGCTTCTCCCAGCCATAGCTGAATGGCTCCAGGCGACCACACTCCTTAACTGCCTGCGGTTCCAGATTATGGTGCAGCTCTTCTGGAGTAAGTTTGAATGGTTGTTGCAGGTGAAACAGTTGGAGATTTCTAAACCACATGAGAAGTACTTTACCTTCAGAAAAAGCAGGCATTATGGCCGAATCAGGATTGCGACACCACAACCAGAAGGCCCTGAAAGTTACCAGCTGGAAAAGTTGGTTCAGAAACAATCAGATAGTTCTAGAGCTGCATACTGACAGGAAGCCTGCGCGCGCCCCAGGTGCCTGGTTTAGCATCAAACACACCGGCACAGCGATAACCGCAGAAATTGCACTCGCCGTTGGCATTGAGATTCCAGTCACTCAGCTGATACCAGTCACGTGATATCAGCAGTTCGCCACAATTGCTGCACCAGGTACTGTCACCCTCACGGTTTCTCACATTACCGGTGTAGGCATAGTTCACCCCATTCTCTAGGGCTATGTTACGGGCACGTTTCAAGGTGGAGGTTGGTGTAGCAGGAGTATCAAGCATCTTGAAGTCAGGGTGAAAGGCTGAAAAGTGCATGGGGATATCCGGTCCCATGTGTTCCACCACCCAGTTGGTCATATCATGAATCTCTTTATCTGAGTCATTGGCGCCGGGTATAACCAAGGTGGTGAGTTCCAGCCAGATATCAGTCTCATTATGGATATACAGCAGGGTGTCCAACACGGTCTGCAGATCGCCACTGCAGTGTTTCTTATAAAAATCATTGGAAAAAGATTTCAGATCCACGTTGGCGGCATCAATATTACGGAAGAAGAACTCCCTCGCTCCAGGACTTATATAGCCTGCAGTTACTGCCACCGTTTTTATCCCCATCTCATGGCAGGCCTGAGCAGTATCATCGGCATACTCCATAAAAATAACTGGATCATTGTAGGTAAAGGCTACACTGCGGCAGTTCAGGGCCTTGGCCTTTTCAGCAATCTTCTCCGGCATGGCCTGCTCTGCCAGGATGTCGATCTCGCGGGATTTACTCATATCCCAGTTTTGGCAGAACTTGCAGGTAAGATTACAGCCAGCAGTACCGAAGGACAGTACTGGCGTACCAGGCAGATAGTGGTTGAGTGGCTTTTTCTCGATTGGATCTACGCAGAAGCCGCTGGAGCGGCCATAGGTGGTCAGAACCACCTCCCCATTATGACAGGCGCGCACAAAGCACAGTCCCTGTTTTCCCTCTTTTATCTTGCAGGCGCGTGGACATACATCACACTGCACCCGGCCATCTGCAAGGGTGTGCCAGAAAGTGGTTGGGAAATTAGTTCCTGCACTATCCATGAAATATCACCCCATCAGTTCATAACATCGACCAGCTGATCGAATATCACATGTACAGGTTTTTTTATATTGCCTATTATCATGATAGCTGAAGATTAGCCTTGATTTTTCACTAACCTATCCTAGTTTTTATAGCATAATCTATAGATTACCTTACGAAATACGCATTAAATATTTCGGAGCTGAGTTGACATGAAAATCCAGGAACCAGCAGTAGCCGGTCATTTCTACCCGGCCGATCCCGATACTCTACGCAGAGACGTCCAGCAATTCATATCTGCTGCAGACTCAGATCTTACTTACCATCCCAAGGCACTGATTGCGCCCCATGCTGGCTATATCTACTCAGGCCCTACCGCCGGTGTGGCCTATGCACAACTTGCTTCGGTGGCGAGAGAAATCACACGGGTCGTGCTGCTGGCCCCATCCCACCGGGTGGGCTTCCAGGGCATGGCCTATAGCAGTGCCGAGCTGTTTCGCACCCCTCTTGGGGATGTAGAAGTGGATCTGGAGGGACTTACCCAGATACAGGATATGCCGCAGGTACACCAGTTGGATCGAGCATTTACCCATGAGCACAGCTTAGAGGTACATCTGCCGTTCCTGCAGGAGGCCCTGGGATTGTTCAAGATCGTTCCCTTACTGGTGGGAGATGTGGACCCGGTAGCGGTAGCTGCAGTGCTGGAGCAGGTGTGGGGAGGTACCGAGACCCTGATCGTAGTCAGCTCCGACCTAAGTCACTACCTGGACTATGAAACTGCCAAGGCCATGGATGCCGAAACCAGCACTGCTATAGAGACACTAAAACCGGAAAACCTCTCCTTCAATCATGCCTGTGGCCGCACCCCGGTAAGTGGCCTGCTGTTGGCGGCCCAGCGCAATAACCTGCATGTAACCACCCTGGATCTGCGTAACTCAGGCGATACCGCAGGTCCGCGTGATCAGGTGGTTGGGTATGGCGCCTATGCCTTCTCCTGACTCCCCTCCACCCAGGTTTTCAGTAGAAGATAGAAAACGCCTGCTGCGATTGGCAACCGATTCTATTCAACATGGGCTTGCCAAAGGTAAGGCACTAAGGGTTGATACCAGCAGCTACCCGGAGTGCTTGCAGGAAGAGCTGGCATGTTTCGTTACTTTGAACAAAAACGGGATGTTGCGTGGCTGTATCGGCCACCTGGAAGCACAACAGCCCTTAGTGCAGGATGTAGCGGCTAACGCCTTTGCTGCTGCCTTTCATGACCCCCGCTTCCCTGCCCTGACTGAAGGAGAGTTGGAGGGGCTGGAGATACACATATCCATCCTGTCCCCGTCGCAACCTATGGAGTTTAGTTCGGAACAGGATCTGATCAACCAGATGCGTCCTGGTGTTGATGGATTGATCATGAGCCTGGGAGGACGCAGAGGCACCTTTCTGCCATCGGTGTGGGAATCACTGTCCGATGCACCTTCCTTCCTAAAGCATCTCAAGCTCAAGGCGGGACTGGCCTCTGATTTCTGGTCAGATGATATTCGTATCTATCGTTACACCACTGAGTCTTTCTCAAACTCTGAACTGAGTTAGGGAACCTCTGATTAATTCCATGATGGCCGAGACGCTGTCTTTGCGTCTTGAGATG
>JANQEV010000113.1 GCA_028278145.1 Chromatiales bacterium
ATTCGAACCTCCGACCACCTGGTTCGTAGCCAGGTACTCTATCCAGCTGAGCTACGGGCGCTCGTTTTTGTGGAGGGCGAATTTTGATGATTTTGCCCTTCGTTGTCAACTAAAAAGCGGTTTCCATAGAAACCGCTCTAAATACGGCGGAGAGCGAGGGATTAGCTCCCTGCGGTCGCTGCTGCTACGCGCTATCGCACTCCGCGGTCGAACCACTTGTTTGTATCGAGGGTTCGAATCGTGGGCCATCATAGCCCCAGCCAACATCAACTCAATGCTGACCAAATAATATGGCGGAGAGCGAGGGATTAGCTCCCTGCGGTCGCTGCTGCTACGCGCTATCGCGCTCCGCGGTCGAACCTCCTGTTTATATCGAGGTTCGAATTACGGACTATCTCAGTCCCGTTTAAACTTCAGCTAATTGCCAATATTTAATAATGGCGGAGAGCGAGGGATTCGAACCCTCGATGGAGCTACAAACCCCATACTCCCTTAGCAGGGGAGCGCCTTCAGCCGCTCGGCCAGCTCTCCAATATTCTCTTTGTACGCGCAACCTGGAGCTGCTTCAACGTACATAACACGCACGATCCAGCACTCCGGACCTGCCGATGCAATTCTATCAGTAGTTGAATCAGTTACAAGAGGATATCGTTATTTTTATTGGAAGAACAAGCAGTGGCATCTCGCTAGGAGATTGCCACCGCTCTTACAGGCGTCCTATTCTCCAGATGCCTGCTCTACCTGCTCTGCCTTGATGCGCTCGTAAATCTCTTCACGGTGCACCGACACATCGCGCGGGGCGTTTACCCCAATCCGAACCTGATTTCCTTTTACGCCAAGTACGGTAACGGTGACTTCGTCACCAATCATCAGAGTTTCGCCAACACGGCGAGTTAATATCAACATAGTCCTATCTCCCTGTTTCCCGTTTCGATCGCGACTCAATCCCCGGATGTTTCTGACTATCCTTGTCGTCTCCGATTTTTTTGTCGCGGCCAACCAAGCTCTTAAACCACAAATAATCTCATGGGTTAAGGGTGTGTGGATTCTACCAGCACAACGTCCTAATAGAAAAGGTTAAATAACCTATTTCTTATCCAAATATAGGTCATTTCACCCATAATATGGTAGAACTGCCCTTATCCTGGGAACCAGCTTACCAATCAGGAATCGGCTTCTCCAGAGAGCTCAAAAGCCTCATGTAGCGCTCTTACGCCGAGTTCTAGATACTTTTCATCCACTACTACTGAGATCTTGATTTCCGAGGTTGATATCATACGGATATTGATACCCTCTTTGGCCAAAGTCTCAAACATAGTGCTGGCAATACCCGCATGCGAGCGCATACCTACGCCAACCAGGGATATCTTCACGATAGAGTCATCACCCTGCACTTCACGCGCCTTCAGCCTGCCGGCATTGGATTCCAGTATCTCCAGGGCTTTCTGATAGTCGTTGCGATGCACCGTAAAGGTAAAGTCTGTGGTGTCGTCCTCAGCAATATTCTGGACAATCATATCCACTTCGATGTTTGCCTCTGCTATCGGGCCCAGTATCTCATGTGCTACACCAGGTTGATCCGGCACTCCCAATATGGTCAATTTGGCCTCATCACGGTTGAATGCGATTCCGGAAATTTTTGCCTGCTCCATACGCTCGTCCTCAAAACTAATCAGAGTGCCGCCGCCTTCCTCAAAACTTGAGAGGACGCGCAGAGGCACGTTGTATTTACCTGCAAATTCCACCGCGCGGATCTGCAACACCTTGGAGCCCAGACTGGCCATCTCCAGCATCTCCTCAAAGGTGATGCGATCCAGGCGTCTGGCTTTAGGTTCAACTCTTGGGTCTGTGGTGTAGACCCCATCCACATCGGTGAATATCTGGCACTCATCAGCCTTCAAGGCTGCTGCCATAGCAACCGCAGTAGTATCAGAACCGCCACGCCCAAGGGTGGTTATATTGCCGTCTGTATCTACCCCCTGGAAACCTGCCACGACCACTACGCGGCCTGCATCCAGGTCCGCCCGTACCGGGGCATCATCGATCTCCTGGATTCTGGCCTTACCATGAGCCTGATCGGTAAGGATGCGGATCTGGCCACCGGTATAGGAACGGGCCGGACACCCAATCTTGTTCAGGGCCATACTCAACAGGGCAATAGTGACCTGCTCTCCTGTGGAGACCAGCACGTCCATCTCCCGCGGGTCTGGCCTCTCATCAATCTCAGAGGCCAGTTTTATCAGGCGATTGGTCTCTCCCGACATGGCAGATACAACCACCACCACCTGATCACCACGGGAACGCGCAGCAAATACTTTTTCAGCCACAGCCTCAATACGCTCGATGGTTCCTACGGAGGTGCCACCATATTTTTGTACAATTAGCGACATATCTATCTCTTGCTCTTCAGAGTCCCCAGTAATATCAGCCCAAGCCTATTCCGGGCTAATTTAAAGGGCAATAATTAAACACTAATTTATTAACTGGATAAATAGTATTATGGGAAAAAAGGACATTATTCTTAGTATTGAGGCGTACAACCGACCATTTGTCACTCCATGACCGGGTAATACAACGTTCACTACCCTATAACTCTAACCACCCAGGCGCTCTTCCACCCATGGTTGAATCGATTCCAGGGCCTGGGGTAATGCCTCTGGTTGGTTACCACCAGCCTGAGCCATATCCGGACGCCCTCCACCTTTACCACCTACCTGCTCGGCTACCATTTTAACCAGGTCACCGGCCTTCACTTTCCCGGTCTGATCCTTGGTTACTCCAGCCACCAGGCTTACTTTGTCGCCACTGACGGTAGCCAGAACGATGACTGCGGAACCGAGTTTGTTTTTGAGATGATCCATGGTATCGCGCAGGGATTTGGGATCAGCCCCATCCAGGTTTGCAGCCAGCAGTTTCACTCCGTTTATTTCTACAGCACTTGAGGCCAGATCACTGCCGGCAGAGCTGGCCAGTTTTGACTTCAGCTGTTCCAGCTCCTTTTCCAGCTTGCGATTGCGCTCCACCAGTTGTGCTACCTTGGTGTCTATATCTTCACGACCTGATTTCATCAGATCGGCAATCCGACGCAGACGCTCATCATCTGCCTCTACCCAATCTATGGCACGCTCACCCACAACCGCTTCGATACGTCTTACACCAGAGGCGATACCGCTTTCTGACACTATCTTGAACAGGCCAATATCGCCCACTGCCTTGGCATGGATACCGCCACACAACTCAATAGAGAAATCACCCATGCGCAGCACCCTTACATGCTCATCGTATTTCTCTCCAAACAGGGCCATGGCGCCACTCTCCTTGGCATCTTCCAGTGACATGATCCTGGTCTCCACCGGCTCATTGCCACGGATCTTCTCATTTACCAGGCGTTCTATCTCGCGTAGCTGCTCTACACTGACCGGCTCAAAATGGGAAAAGTCGAATCTCAGGCGTTCCGGGTCTACCAGAGAACCCTTCTGCTGTACATGTGAACCCAGCAGTTTCCGCAGGGCGGCATGTAAAAGATGGGTGGCTGAGTGGTTGAGGGCAGTACGGCCCTGCTTGTCCGCATCGATCCGACAGGTGACGCTATCACCAACCCGCATCACATCACCCTTGAATTTACCGATGTGTACAATCACCCCGGTCCCAAGTTTCTGGGTATCATCCACCACGAATCTGGTATCACCCAGATCCAACACACCGGTATCACCAACCTGTCCGCCAGACTCCGCATAGAATGTAGTGCGGTCCAGCACCACCATCCCCTTCTCGTTGTCCCCGAGGGTATCCACAGATTTATCATCCTGGATGATTGCAATGACAGTTGCGGTCTCTTCCTTGCGGTCATAACCCACAAAGTCGGTATTACCTTCCAAGGACACTGCCGACTCGTCCACGGCCCCAAACTGACTGGCAGCGCGGGCACGGGTACGCTGTGCCTCCATCTCCTGCTCGAAGCCTTCCATATCCAGGGTCAATTCACGTTCGCGGGCTATATCAGCTGTCAGATCCACCGGAAATCCGTAGGTGTCATACAGCTTGAAGGCCGTCTCACCGGCAATCTGGGTTCCATCCATCTCAGCTATGGCCTGATCCAGGATCTTCATCCCCTGCTCCAGGGTTTCAGCGAAGCGCTCTTCTTCCAGTTTCAGGATCCGTTCCACCTGTTCTTTTGCCTGCACCAGCTCAGGATAGGCCTCACCCATCTCCTTACACAGTGGCTCCACCAGACGGTGGAAAAACAGATCTTTCATACCAAGCTTGTAGCCGTGGCGAATAGCACGCCGGATGATGCGGCGCAGGGTATAACCACGCCCCTCATTGGCGGGGAGCACTCCATCTACAATCAGGAAGGCACAGGATCGTATATGATCTGCTATCACTCGCAGTGATTTCTCTTCCAGGTCATTGCAGTTGGTAACCTTGGCCGCAGCCTTGATCAGGTTTACAAACAGGTCAATCTCATAGTTGCTATGAACATGCTGCATCACTGCAGCCAGACGCTCCAGACCCATGCCGGTATCCACGGATGGATGAGGCAAGGGAGTCATATTCCCTTCTGCATCGCGGTTGTACTGCATGAAGACCAGGTTCCAGATCTCTATGTAACGATCTCCATCCTCTTCGGGCGTTCCTGGTGGACCACCCCAGATATCCGGGCCGTGGTCGTAAAAGATCTCAGAGCATGGGCCACAGGGCCCAGTGTCACCCATGGACCAGAAGTTGTCTTTGGCACCACATCTGGAGAAACGTTCCGGGCTGACCCCAATCTCCTGCAACCAGATGTCGGCCGCCTCATCATCCTCTTCGTATACGGTAATCCACAGCTTCTCCTGAGGGAGCTTGAGATCAACGGTGAGAAACTCCCAGGCATACTGGATGGCCTCACGCTTGAAATAGTCTCCAAAGCTGAAGTTACCCAACATCTCAAAGAAGGTGTGGTGACGGGCGGTATAACCTACATTTTCCAGGTCGTTGTGCTTGCCACCTGCGCGTACACACCGCTGGGAACTGGTCGCCTTGCTGTAGTTCCGCTTGTCACGTCCCAGAAAGACCTCTTTGAACTGAACCATACCGGCATTGGTAAACAGCAGGGTCGGGTCATCATGGGGTACCAGCGAACTACTGGAGACCTTTTCATGGCCTCGGTTGGCAAAAAAATCTAGGAAGGCCTTACGGAGTTCTGCGCTGGTCATAATTCAGTGTCAATCAAGGATTTACTAAAAATGGGAATGGTATGCAGAACTAACGCGAATGTCACTCTAAATAAGGCAAAAACCCATCACAATGGCATACATAAAGCGTATAATCCGCCTGAATTCTGAATATACCATCACCACAACCATATCTGAACCGGTTTCAAGCCAGATAATCTCAAGCGACTTCCATCTACCACATCATTTTCCAGGCTGGATCTTCTTTAACAAATCAAGCAATAACAGGCTGCAAAAAAAACATGCAAGCTAATATTGGCTGACCAAAATAACTGAAGAGGAAATATTCAGTTCCAATGTTTATAATAACAGGCATAACTGTTGATCAAACGCATTAG
>JANQEV010000077.1 GCA_028278145.1 Chromatiales bacterium
AATGTCGGCGTTTATGCTATGGGCTTTGGTATATGCTGGCTGGCAAAGACATTTGATGTCACCCCCAATCCAGTGCACTGCATAGAACTGGCATTATTAACCTCGGTACCAATCTTTTTGGCTGGATTCGCTGCACTCTACCCTGTGCTTCTTGTAGACTTAATGATTGGAATTGCTGCAGTAGTAGCATCTGTCTACTTACTGTATGTCGGTATTCCTGTTTTCATGAACATCCCAAAGGAAAAAGGTTTTGTCTATTCAACATGGGTTGTTTCCCTTGGCCTGATAATGATCATTGTGTTTATGGGGGTTTCCATATTTTTCTTTAGCTGGTTAACCTAGGGAACCAGACAAAAAGAACCTACAGCCTGATAAACAGCCCGCGAACCTTTTGCCGTTTATGCAGGCATTGGGTTCATATGGGAGTGTTTATGGGATATTTTTATCTGACCGTCGCAATAATTACAGAAGTTATCGGGACTAGTGCACTAAAGGCATCGGAAGCATTCACTAAACCAGGCCCAAGTATTATTGTGGTCCTAGGTTATGGCGCAGCCTTTTATTTTTTATCACTTGTATTGAAAACGATCCCTGTAGGCATTGCCTATGCCATCTGGGCAGGCATGGGGATTGTATTAATTGCGATTATAGGTGCAATCGTATTCAAACAAATACCGGATTTACCAGCCATTATCGGAATGGCATTAATAGTATCAGGGGTTTTAGTAATTAATGTGTTTTCAAAAACGGTCAGTCATTGAATCTAACAATGCTCAAGTCAGGAACGTAAAAATCAAACGAGCAAAGGGGTCTGCACCCTTTATTTCATAAAACAGTAAGGTGTTATCGCATTGCATCCCTCAATAATATTTATCATCCTCGTACTGGCTGCAATAATTTGGGGAATCAAACTATATAGGGAGAGGGCCCGCCGTAATCGCCTTTTCCAACAACCCCTTTCTTCTGGGCAGATTACAGTTCTTGAGAACCATGTGCCGCTATACACACGCCTACCCAAGGACTTACGCCAAACCCTTCAGGGTTGCATCAATTACTTTCTTGATGAAAAAGTCTTTATTGGTCGTGAAGGACTAGAGATCACCGATGAAATACGGCTAATCATAGCGGCCAATGCTTGTTTGTTAATCGTGAATAATAGAGAGAGATACTTCTCCGGATTTGAAACCATTCTTGTTTATCCAGACACCTATGTGGCCAAGGAAGTCAGCTATGACGGCATGGTGGAAGTACACAAGGACGTCGCCCGGGCCGGTGAGTCCTGGTATCGCGGACCGATCGTCTTGTCCTTAAGCGATGTCATGCACGGTTCTGGTAATGAGCAGGATGGTCATAATGTGGTTCTGCACGAATTTGCCCATAAGCTGGATGAAGAAAGCGGGGTTATGGATGGCCTGCCTGTTCTTAGGGAAAGTGCCCACTACAAAGAGTGGGCAGAGGTGTTAACACAGGAGTATGATGAATTTCTCGACCGTGTTGATCGGGGCAAGAACAGGGTGATCGATGAATATGGGTCCGTTTCCGCCCCTGAGTTTTTTGCTGTTGCTACCGAATCTTTTTTTGAAAAATCTGAGCAGATGAAAAAGAGACTACCTGAACTTTATAAGCAGTTGCAGACATT
The DNA here is from genome assembly GCA_028278145.1 of Chromatiales bacterium. GTDB lineage: Bacteria > Pseudomonadota > Gammaproteobacteria > Chromatiales > Chromatiaceae > JAAGZL01. The sequence goes on from JANQEV010000077.1 coordinate 1,640, forward strand.
CTATGGTCTTGATCCTGCTGAGTGGTAAACAGAAAAAAGGGGGCAGACTCGCTTGATCCTCTCGAAAAAACAGGTAAGAGTGCAATCGATTCTATTTATCCAGTTATTTGGCGGAAATAAATTGTAGAATGTCTTTGTCTTTTTCTTTTAAGTTTTTTAACACCTATTATCTATTTGCGTTTGTTTGACTCCTTCTCAAGGTGATTTTTGCAGCACGTTTCTCTCTCAGTGACCCGCTCACAATCTTGCGATCTCGCTTGCCCCACTTGAAACGATAGGTCCAAAGCTCCGCTTCCAATATAGTTTCATCATCTTCTGTCTGACTTGGTTTCAGAATCATGCGATATCCCAAACGCTGGGACAGGATAGTCTTCAACAGCTCGTTGCGAATGTCTCCTGGGATTCTCGGGCTGATGTCTTGAATGCTTTGCGGTGTACTTAACAACTCGATTGCAGGGTCTGCTTTCTTGCCTTTGATCCTGAATCTGGTTGGAAGGTATCTGGTTCCCTTTTCCTGGGAGTGCAGTGCCAGCACGTAATCCCCGGGCTTGGAGGTAGTGTCCAGGCTACCGGTGTATGTTCTTGTACGTCCATTGATGGGTGTATTTGGCCTGGAGAGTTTGATCTCATCTCCATCAGTGGTGATGTTATACAGACGGTTACGCTTGTCCCTCCACTCTCCCTCTAATCCTTGAAATAGCCAGAATTTCAGCTTGCCAATCTTTCCTTCTGGTGCCCCATAGTCGCCTAAGGGTTTACTCTGCTCAGTTTGGGGTTGGTCAAAGACCACAAATCTGGAATCCCTTGGGATACAGATATCGGATAGCTCATATTTTCCGGTTATCGGGCTACGTGTGCCTATGGTGTGCTTGTCAAGGATAATGCGTGACTGGTGATCACCAATGATCTGATAGTCACGACTGGCCGCTTGCAGGGGTCCTATAGCCTCTTGAATTCTCTTGTTGATGAGATCCAGTGCCGGTAGAGGGCGCATCTCTGCTGAAGGTGGATCAAACTTTGGCTTTGCCTCTGCCGGCAGACGGTCGCATATTTTCTGTATGCAACTGCGAGCACCAAGCAGCGCCCGTTGTATCTCTTTTTTTGCCAGGGTGACTGCTCCCATGCGGTCGTTGATACGATGGGCTTCAGCCAGAGCAGAAAGAGTGGCCTGATGCTCAGCGGCGGCGTTGCGCATATGCATCTGGATGTCGTAACGGCGCCGTTCGCGGTCCACATTAACAACAAGATCACCAACCTTTTTGATCAGTTTGCCTATTGAGACCCTGGTCTTGGTATGTTTCAGACCATATTTGCGGTAAGCAGCTCTTATCTTTATCACCAGTATGGAGGCTTCAGCGGTAAAAATGTTCAACAGGCTTTCCAACTGCTTCTCCTGCTTCTCCTTGCCTTGGTCCTTTAATTTGAGAAGTTTTCTAATGCGACTGATATGGGACTCCATTGTCGCCAGGAACCATTCAAAGGTTTTTTCTGAGCCCACTACCTTTTCACTGTAGTTGACAAGAAAATCCTGCCAGCTGGCCGCCTCTGCTGCGGCCTCGGCCGCCACTTGCAGGGCATCCTGGAGCAGTTGCAGTCGTTTGAGAGTGTTTACTCTCTCCCGGCTGAAACGGGCATTCTCCAATGTCGCCAGGGCCACATCGGTCTCTTTCTCGCGCAGCTGTAACAGGTAGGGGTTAATGGGAGAAATTACGGCCTCGACATCAATCAGTGCCCTGTAGGCCTTCTCAGCAGCCTCGCACTCTCCCTTGACACAAACGGCCGATAGACAGTTCGGGAACGACTGTTTCCCGATATAGGCTGCACTCAATCGGATTTCATTCAGGTCGGCATCATTTGCCGGCACAGCATTGAACGGCTTGGCAAGAGCCGTGCTAGAAGCAGTGAGCACCAGGAAGATAGTGACTGAAAGTGTAATGATCTGTTTCATGGTGTTACATCTCATCTTCCACGTATTCCTGTTCCTGAGTCCCGCCGCTACGGAGCTGTTTCAGCTGATCAATCTTGATATAAAAACACTCCATCTCAGGTTGTCCCGTGGAGTATTTAACGATGGGCACGACCTGGTCTTCATTTTTCCTCTGTTCAGATGCCGGGGCTCCAATGCGTCCATAATAGGCCGCAAGGCAGGTGGGTGAGAGCATGGTTCCACGCATTGCTGGCTGGTTCATTTGTTCTGGATGTGGCGGCCACCACACCCCACCCCAGCACACTGGTTTTCCACTTGGTGTTATTCGTAGCCCTTTACTATCGTTGAACTGGTCGCATATAGGCTTGAACGACACCTTCTTGCCATTGATCAAGGCTGGACAGGACAGGGTAACTGCTGCATATTCCCAACCCCATCCGCCGATGCCATGAGGACTGCGCATTGCCAATGTGAAGTTCTCTCCCGGTAGGCCATGCATACCGCAGTCATTAAGGTCTTTCTGAGTGATGTTCCTGTCAAATAACCGCCCACTACCCTTGGTGTCGATGATTCGATCCGGTTTTTCTACCGTTTTTTTAGGAGGAAGGTTAGAGGCAGAAGGTTTACCAGGCTGTTTTGTCATCCATGGCGGTAAACCTCCGCTTGGGCCAAATGGGCCGCCGGGTCCTGGAACTGGCCCAAAGCCAGTTCCACAGCGGATGGTATTACCAGTTACACGACCGCCACCGGGGCCACAAACAGCATTGGTGTCGATAACATGGTGCCTGAGGCCAAGTCCACCATCGGTTCTTACACTACACATAGGAGTACCATCAGTCCGTCTTTCTGTAACGATGGCGTTAGGACCATAGTTCTTTCTGCAGTATTGCTCCAGATTTATCTCCCGACCAGCCGGACTGGCCCCACCTGGGCCGGACTGAATGCATATTACCCCTGCCCCATCACGCCGGTACTGTGGAGTACCATGCAATGTCACGCATATGTCAGCCGCGTTTACCTTATGATGGCGCAGGCCCAGGCCACCATCTGTGCGCAGGCTGCACATAATGCCATTGTCGCGTCTATCAACGTTACTAAATGCTGTATGCCCAAACTTTTCCCGGCAGTAGCTGGAAACATCTGCCTGGACCTCACCTGCTTGCACTGGTGATGAAAATAAGCTTGGTAAAAATACAGCCAGGCAGGATAAAAGAACTAGAAGTTTGCTTGGATATAAAAAGTTGCCAGCTTGCTTGTCCTCAATGCAAATGGAAGTGCGAAGAAATTTCACTAATCCAGACATGTTTAACGCTTATCCTTGTTAAATTAATGCGTTAGTAGTTTATTTCGCAAGTGGAGCTGGTGTAATAGTTGAATGTTCACAAACACTCACTTTTCTTAGTTCAAGAATAGTCTGTTCTTGAGCTTTTTTCATTCAGCAACCCGGCAACAGAGAGGCTAACCGGATGATCAAAACGCAATATTTGGGGGAGGAGAAGCTACCAAGACAGCTATATTTACCGTAACTGCACTTCTACTTACTGCAACTGTTTAGTTACCCGCAATCCAATGGCTTTAATACATCAAGTCCCCAGCCGATCTTCCACGTGCGCCATGGTATTTTGGGCGATCGCTACTGCAGTTGAATGATTTGGCTATAGTGTCTGCAACCTGGCGCGCCAGCAGATTGGCATCGCGATTAGCCCTGGCATCCACCAGACCTACAACGCAGGTCTGGTCATTAGCGTTTTTTGCAACACAATAAAGGGGCAGTACCATTTATATTTTCTTTAGCAGCTCTTAAAAGGGTACTGAGCCCTTTATCGAAAAATATAGCAAAAACTGGCCTTAAGTCCGGCATATAAGTCGTTTGAGCAATATCGCATCAACAATCATCAGTGAGCTTATGCAACGAATGCAATTATGATAACCTGTTGTTTAGATAAGAAATATAACAACTTGAACAGAATGCTCTCTCTGCAACATTAACCTCACACATTATCTATATCTAGATTACGGTATTGATGCAAGCGAGATAATAAATGTTCGGTGTAAGGAGTAATAAAAATGCCTGACAAGAAATACTACGACCACCTAAACAACAGGCCCATCAACCTAGAATCAGATGGTTGCGATCTTGCTCAGTGGGACCGCCTCTATGAGCAGTATCAATTTGCACGGCACCCCGATGGATTCAAGATCTTCCTTCCTCCTGACAAGTTGGATATCAGTGACGAATACAGAGACTCAGATCCATATACCGTAGAGCAAAACATAGATAATGAGTTCCACAAACAACGAATTGAGCTCACAGTTAGTTTAGTTCGTGATGCGGTCTCTCAGGAAGAAGAAACACCACAAATACTTGATTTAGGATGCGGGCAAGGACACCTTACTGAGATGATACGTCAAGGTCTGAAAAGAGCTGAAATTACCGCCTTGGATTACTCCGTATCTGCAATTGAATATGCTCATAAACATTATCCAGAGATAGATTTTGCTGTTGGTAATGCATACGATAGTCCATATGCTAGAAACTTCTTTGATGTGGTTGTATGCAACAACCTATGGGAGCACGTTCCCGATCCTTTATTCCTATTGAGAAAGATAAGCCGAACTCTAAAACCAGGTGGACACCTGATTATCTCAACTCCAAGTCGTTACAGAATTCGTAACCTTGTGCGTGTTTTAATAGGCAAGCCGGTAGCTTTTATGTCTCCACATCACGTTACCGAGTACACAGTAGGACAAGTTAAAGAACAGCTTTCGTACGGAGGTTTTGAAGTCAAGAAGGTCATGAGTAGACCGACATCTGCTGGCGACCTAAAGGTCAGAATTGTGCGAATGGTTCTTTCGACATTACTGTCAATAGTACGCTCACATCACCAATTGGAGGCAACCGTTTTTTATCTTGCACAGAAAACTACTGATACAGCTAAACAGGACTAACGGATAATCACCATTTGATTCGAATATAAATACACAGTCATACAGCAATTGCTTCTAATATGAGAAAACAACCCTCTCTGGACCTGCTTGTTCATTTTTCCATTAATACATCAAGTCACCAGCAAATCTTCCACGTGCACCATGGTATTTTGGACGGTCAGCACCGCAGTTGAATGATTTGGCTATAGTGTCTGCAACCTGGCGTGCTAGCAGATTGGCATTGCGATTAGCCCTGGCATCCACCAGGCCAACAACGCAGGTCTGGTCATTAACAGTCTTTGCTACACGATGAACAACAAGTACCTGCCCTTCTTGTGATCTGCCACCTACACCGGAGTGATCAATGAAGAACCTTACGATTGCAGCGTAGGGATACCCACCACTACTCCGCCACTCTATGGTGGTGTTCATGCGGTTAAATTGGCCAAAACTCTGAAACTGCTTTTCTGCTCCGAAGCCTACGGACTGCCTTAGATCACCTTCCATGAAATGGATCACCGGCGCATTCTTTACTTGGCAAGTGCCAAAGACACCCATGCCCTCCTCTTCCTCATTGGCAGGTGGTTTGAATATACAATCTTTATTAAAATCCAGTTTAGTGTAGGAACTCTTGCCCTTGGCAGCCCAGCTATTCCCGGTGATGGCAAGCAAGATAGCCAAGGCTGTTATTTGTATAAATTGGATCATTGTTATATTCCTGGGTTTAAGCTTAATCCTTGTTTAACTATAGAAGAACACATCTTACTGACCCTCATTTCCTTCAGAAGCTGTCTTTACGAAACAGACGAAAGTTCCAGTTCTCTACTTCACTACTCTCCAACCGCTGCACAACCTTCTTTCTTCAGCTTGCCGCAAGCTTTTCATTTTCAGTGCAATATGCGGCTACACAAGTCCTAAAAACTAGCATCACTATATTCAAAACCCATATATTCCAATGATAATAACCTATTGAAATAGTCAGTAATTATACTATTGTTCAGATATGTCTGTTATGTCTGTGAAAATGGCCAGCGACAGAAGGAAACCTATTCGCAATATGAGGGAATAAATTATGGCAACTAACGATGTCAATGTTGTACTCCATATAGATGAGACATTGTCCAGTGAAGAGATTCATGACCTGGAAAAAGGATTGTCAGATGTAGGAGGTGTTATTAGCACCTGTGTTCCCAAAAATACACCACATCTAATGATTGTAGATTATGATCCGCAAACACTCTCTTCTAAGGCTTTGTTACATCATATTCGTGACTCTGGCTTGCACTCTCAGGTAATCGGTGGAATTTAATCACTAACCAAGCGCAAGGAGGCACAGCAGGGACGCACCGAAAGCAAGCCAACGCCGCCTCAGAAATGGGGTGGCTATTTTTTGTACTATGTCCCAGTAGCGCCAGTTAGCGACCTCTTGCGAATGTTCCCGTGCGTGATCTAAAGCAGACTCTTCAGAATTTGGTTTCACTGGCTGTTCATTGGTATGGACAGGTAGTCGGTGAATTGGGGATGCACGAACAGTGACCGGCTGCAAGACGCACAAAACAAGTAACTAAAAGCCCCATCCGAAGGTGTGGATCTTAAAGTAGAAATGTGCTTGCTTTGTGATATTAATGAGCATTCAAATTTAGATAATCCAGCATCATCTTGACCAATATAATTGCTTAATGCAGATGCTAAAATATGATTATGATGGCTAAGAATCATAAAATAATTGTTTATTACGATGGTTCATGTCCCGCATGTGTCAAAGATAGAAATAACTATGAAAAATTAGCTGGAAAGAAGGCATTTGATGTACAGTGGTTTGATATTACTGGCAAAGAAAGTGAACTACTTTCACAGGGTATCAACCCACACAAGGCATTGACCGAATTACATGTCAGAGATAGCCAGAATCAAGTTCACGTAGAGCTTGATGCTTATATTCTGTTAATGAATAAAGTGCCTAAGCTGAAACCTCTGGCATGGTTAATTTCACTTCCTGTTATCAGACCCATAGTCAGTAACATTTATCACAATATGGTTATACGACGCCTGGAGAAAGAAGGTCGTTTATAAACCTGCCCGCTGTTCAGTAATAGAAAAAAAAGGTTCTGCCTGGACTTGCGTAGTATAATTACGCGATGAAATCAGACCCTAAAAAACTACTAAAAAAGCATGACAAACTTGTTCACTCCGATATGCTCAAGGTGGCTTCCCATGTACAGCGGGATGACGGCGATTGGATTATCAATACGCTCACGGTTGAAGGACATGACGTTCCTTTCAAATACAAAAGAAAGAAGCTCTACAAGAACATAACCGGGCAGCGTGTCAATCTGACCTACTACCCTGATATTGAAATCGTAGCGGGCATTGAGTTTGAGGTTATGAATGTAGTACGAATCAAGATTTCCTGAGGCGGTTCAAGTCAAGGCAGCGGAGACTGAAATAGCTGTTTTGTTCCCACAAGTGATCCCTCTGAAAAAAGAATCAACAGGGTCAGGCTCGACTGATCCCCAACTTCATTCAGGAACTGTCTTTACCAAACAGACGATAGCTCCAGTTCTCTACTTCATTGCTCTCCATGCGCTGCACAGCCTTCTTCCTCCAGCTTTCTGCAAGTTTTCTGTTTTCAGCCAGACGTTGCAGATTGGACTTATTGAGTGGGTCGCCAAAAAAGAGTTCATATACCTCTCTGACGCTCAAGCTATTCTCGTCACGCTCTAGAAAGCGCAGTTCAGCATCAGGGGCGACATTGCCTGGCTGTATAACTCTGTACAGCCAACCACACTTGCCGTTGTTTTGCATGGTCAGGGAAAGATCTTCCACACCAAATCTATGATTGAGTTTGTAACAGGGTGATCTGGGCTGACTTACCTCTATGACTGCTTCACCAAGTTGAAAACGGTCACCGATATGTACTGTTTCTTCTGTTATCCCGAGCGTACTGATATTTTCGCCCATTCCAGGGGCAATCCACTCTCTGGCGCATGGACCATATATCTTTTCCCAAACTGCGTAATGCTCTTCAGGGAAGTGATGCAAGGCGCGGTCTGCCCCGCCGTGATTGCGCTGATCTGCGCACTCATCCCCTTCCAGACCCAGATTGGATAAATACCTGGCTGACGCCATCTGCTGTTTGTTAATGGCCGATTCGAAATAGGCGATGGTTTCTACTTTCCCCAGGAAGAGTTTGGCCTCACCGGAAAACCCTGTTAAATCATTCATGTTCTTTTCTGTTGATAACCTTGTATGCGTATTGAAGTAGGATGGCAATACTAACCTTGAGCAGTTCCAGAAACCAGGTCAGAGAGCATTTGCTCTCTTACTCTAATCTCACTGACCGGAAAGTAAAATAATCTTCAAGAGATCGATGGGATTGCGGTCATGTGCAGTAGCCACATCTCTGACACCATCATTGGCATTCACACTAATGGCACCACTCTTCAAGCGGGCCAAGCAACTCTTGAGCTCCACTCCAGCCACTTCACACATCTCAGCTATGTTCTTGCGCCCCAGCCCGGTACCGGAAAACTCCGCCTCTATGTCCTCGGGTGTCCACTCCTTATTACCACTACGCACTACTTTTTCTTTATGCTTGCTGATATAGCCGTAAATAGCCATGGGAGTTGTATTGTTATTTCTGGCGATGGTATCCAGTGACTCACTGGGTGCAAACCGGATATTGTTCTGCTTTAACTCCCTAACCGCGCCATCCAGGTCCAACCGCATGCGCTTGGCTATCCCTTTGAGCGAGATCTCCTCGGCATGTCCAAACGGCGGTTCCAGCTCAGGGCTGGTTACCCAGCTGCTTTTTATTGTGTCGTTTAATTCAAACACCCAACTGGCCGGTGGCAGATTGTTGATAGAAAGCACCACAACGATTAGCGTAAGCAGTAGAGATACTACAAACTCTCGACTCAGATTCAATTTTCCACTGATACGCTCTGCCAGGTACTTTTTGAACGGCTTCCAGTTGTAGTAGAGATGTAGTGCACCGGTAACAATAAATATGCCACCAAACATCATATGCACCCAGCCCCACTGTTCTTTGCCGAGCCCTGCAAGTGACCAGTGGGTCCAGTAGGCAATCCGCCCATGAGGTACGATATAGAGGATAATCCCTGTAACCGTTAGAACCACAAAGGCCCAGGTCACCAGAAATGCAATCAGTGATCGAAGCGATTGCTTATTCTTTATCATTAACTCTAACCTCTTACTGGTCTCTTACTGCACACATTAGAATACCTTTCGGAGACTATAATAGGCACGTATTCTATTTATTTGCCATGATGATTGAGGTTGCACTCGGATTAAGTTGTGTCACGACAGACTTACTAGATTCTAAAAATCAAAGCTCACTCATCAGGTCTTGAATAAAATGTGCTGCCAGTTCATGCCTGCCTGAATAACCTGACTTGGCATAGACGCTTGTGGCCTGAGTTCGAACAGTCTTTTCCTTAACAGCTCTGGCATCTGCTATTTCTTTCATAGAGAGACCCTTAATCAATAACAGTGCTATATCACTTTCTGATGGAGAAAGCTGCCATTGGGAGAACTGCTCGAGTACCACTGTATGCAATTCCCCCGCAAGCCTGGATGTCTTTGATCTCTCTTCTCTAATCTCTTGTTTTAAAGAATTAACGTGCTGCAATTCTTTAAATAGAACAAAGGAGATAGCAACAAACACTAGTAACTCAATTACTATATGTAGAAGGCTGTCACCTTCACTGGTTACATCAACGATGATGTCATATGCAAAAAACAGCATTGCTGAAGCCAGCACTAATACCGGTAAATATTTACTAAATTTCACACATAGTGCTCCTCTGTTTCTGGCACGCCTTAAACATCTCTGAGACTAAACATTCTCTTCCATACATGGCTTCCGCTGAGAGTATGGAGTATCACGGCACCCACATGTAAGATCAGATAAAGCGGAATTATTGATTCGCCAACCTCATGTATCTCTTCAATAATCTCAAAAAACTCACTCTCTGGACCGCCTCCAAGTATAAAAAGGAGTGTTCCTGTAGCAGCCATCCAAGCAAAAATAACTAGTCCAAATGCTTGTGTAACTCCTGCTAATCCCTGATGCTTCTCTCGATGCGGTACATGCAGACTAAACAGTGCTCTAAAGTCCTCTAATGCCAGACCCCACTGAATTCGAGAGAATGGCGACCAGGTTTTGAAAGACAAAATACCAGATGAGACGACTCCAACACCGATTCTAATCAGTATAAAAGCTAACAACAAAAGTCCCAAGTAGGCGTGTAGTAAGTAGCCAAAAGATGCACTGCCGTCCTCCGCCAATTCACCTGTAAGGAAAGCAGAAACACCAAATAGGACAAAACCCAGATGAATTACTTTGGCGTATGCAGGATAAGAACTATTATATGTACTCATAATCACCTCTGAACCTAGCTAAAAAAACCTTGTTCATCAGTAATTAGTTGTTTGAATGAGTAAAAAATATTGGGCATATGCCTAGGTTTACCAATTTAGGCCATATGTCTTATGCATTTTTTAGCTATTAGAGGAGAATCAAGGCAAAATCAAAGGGTTCAGACTCGACTAAACATCTCTGATAAGCCAGGCCAGAGCGCTATTGATGTAATATTAGCTAACATCTTTCTCCGACTCTCATTTCCAATAAACACATGAGCATTGAACAAGAAATAGCAGCATGGGATGGAAAATCAGCCAATGTGATTGGAGCTATTTATGAGTCCTACCATACCCAGCCCGGTTTTGCTGACACTATTATCCCCCTCACCAAGAACAGTGCTTATCAGAAGGGTGCCACCTGGTTACTCAAGGCCTGGCTTGAATCTGGTAACAAACTGGAAAAGGCCCAAATAAAAACCATCTACGGCTTGCTCAACCAATTGGAACACTGGGAATCCAAGCTACATATACTTCAGTGCATACCCTTTATGCCAATTGAAAAAACGGAACGTAAAAAAGTTGAGCTATTTCTCAGAAAGACCCTGGCTGATACAAACAAATTTATACGGGCATGGTCATATAATGGATTTTACGAACTGTCCAAGCAGCACCCTGAGTATCTGGATGAAACCAGACAGTTTTTCGAAATGGCAATGCGTGATGAGGCAGCATCTGTAAAAGCCAGAATTCGAAACATCATGAAACAGGGTTTCTAAAACTCGAGCCCACCTCCAACACGCACTACATGCTCATTCCCGGATATGCCGGAGACACCACCGAACAGGAAGGAAGTCATACCATTGCTGCGTGGCTTGAACAGATGAGAAACATTCAGCGAAATCGCATGTTCGCCATGAAATGTTGCAGCACCCATGCTGATCCTGGTTTTACCCGGCGTGGATGGCATGGTATCCACAAATGCGGAAGCAGCAGCCATACCGTGCCTGGACTCCTTGCGCAAGGCTGAGATATCCAGATTAACCTGGACAGTCAATGGGGTGACAGTTGAGACCTGGGGTGATCGACTAGGCGTGCGTCCTGCGCAGTAAGCAATCGAAACCCTAGTCAGGGCGCAAGACAACCCTCCCTGACCTTTTTTATTTTGCTGTTTATTGTATCCATTCTCCAAAAGGACACGTCTATAAGAGTGAAACATAGAAATCTATATGAAGGAGAAAATCTATGAACACTCTGAACGAAAGAGAACAGCTCTTTGTGGCCCTTGGTGCGGCAATCGGCAGTAATTGCGTACCCTGTGTAGAAAAAATCATGCCCAAGGCAAAGGCGGCAGGCATCGAGGATTGGGAACTACGGCTGGCACTGAATGCGGCTGACAGTGTGCGTCAGAAGCCAGCTGCAAAAGTCCTGTCTTTAGCCAGGGCCATGGTGGATGGTGATGAGATAGATAATGCCACCTGCTCACCGGAGCAAATGGGTTGCACATCTAACTCCAAAGCCAAGAGTAATACTGGCAACAAATGGAACTGTTGCGGCTAAAATTACAGGTATAGATACCGGAGGTATTTCCATGACCACCAGGGCATTTCAAGATGTTGTCAGAGAACTCTCGCCCGGCCTCGGTATTTACCTGGAACGAATGGTCGGAAATGAGGCGACTGCTGAGGACCTGTTACAGGAAACCCTGATCAGGATATCCAGAGGGCTTGCCAAATTTGAACAGAGATCCAGTCTCAAGACCTGGGCCTATAAGATCGCTACCCGGGTAGCGATCGACCACTTCCGTCTTTCTCACCAGAAACAGAATATCGTCGAACTGGACGAGTCACATAAGCTATCCGACCAGGAGGAAGATTTCAGCAAGACGTTCATCATTGACGAAATGAACGCCTGTATCCGTGAAGTAATCAACAGCCTTCCCGAGGATTACCGCGCAGCGCTTATCCTGCATGATCTTGAAGGCTTGACGGCACAAGAGACCGCCGATGTTTGTGGGACATCACTTGCCACGGCCAAGACCAGAATTCATCGCGGCCGCAAACGGCTGGAGAAGGCGTTGGAGAACAGCTGTACTTTCTATACCGATGATGCAACCTTGCGCTGTGATCGCAAGAGTCCTGCGGAGGATTGATCTTGGTGACATAAAAGCTGGAGGAAAATGAAATGCCGATCCATTTGAATGACCTGGATATTATTTCTGAAATCGCCGGCCTTAAATCCGCCCTGATCGTTCCCTGTTATATGTGTCCCGCAGTGACTGTGGCCGTACGTGAGAAGAGGCCTTTCCTGCAACTCTTCAGGCATTTCCTGAAATCGGATCCCTTTGAACAATACATAACAACATTGCAGTCCCGGCTAATGGAACAGGGCGTGCAGACAGATATTTTCAAGAGCATGCCTTCTCATGAGTGGTTGATGTGCATGTGGCCTGCAAGAAAACGCAAAAAGCTGCAGAAACGCGCGGAACAATATGATGCTGTAATAGTATTGGGCTGCGACTCTGCCACCGAAACAGTACGCGATGCGATCAAATCGGCTAACTGCAGGGTTATCGAAGGCATGGAAGTTAGTGGGATTATGAATGCAGAAATAAGGTTTCGTTTCCCGGGAAATATCTCGTTTGAGAATGGCAGTAATGTTCCTATCAAAAGACCTGTCAGAGAACAATTGATTCAATAATTTAGAATAAATAGATCAGGAACTTTATTCTAACGCTTTTAACGCAACTAATAATCATTTATATAAAAACTAGAGATGCAGATTACTGTTATAATCATGTAGGTGTTTTTCAACCAAGTTAGGGTATTTCAGATTCAACTAATACTGCCCCAAATACCAGGAGGAACAAACGCAAAGGACCTTATGCTTAACCTAAAGAAGTGAGGGAAGTCAGGTCCATGAAATCACAAGCAGTATGGCAGTTTCCTCTTATCCTGGCTGCGGCCATTACGACTCCTGTAAAGGCACTGGAAACCGAACTGTATGGCTCACTACGCCTCCAGGCAGAATATGTCGAGCCGGATAATCTTTCTAATAACTTCAACGATTACACAGGACTCCGTGACGCCTACTCCAGGCTCGGTTTGAAACTGAGCCAGGAGCTGAGCGACGACTGGTCAGCCCTGTTTCACTTGGAACTCCCCATTGATATTCCCAACCTGGATATCCAGGACCCTTGGGATCAGGAAGAGCCGGTAAGAATCCTCAAGCTACAACTTACTGGCCCACTCGGGAGTATCTGGTATGGTCAGGATTGGATGGCCTATTACAACAATATCGCCTATCCGGTGGACTACTTCAGCAGCTACTACAGCGGCTTTGCCACGTTCACCAGCTTCCGGCTGAACAGGACCTTGTACTACGCAACTCCCAGCTGGAACGGACTGCAAGTTACACTGGCTTCATCCAAGGACAACGGCAGAAACCATAACCGGCGCAATCAGTATACGCTCTCCTACAATAACCAGGGGCTGACCCTGGCAGCAGGCATAGATGACATCGGCGGAAGTGGTGACCAGAAGATCATGGGGCTGGCCGCCTCCTACAGCAGTGGCCCGTGGTATCTCGCTGCCAAATATGAACGCTTTGACAGCAACATCTCCGGCAATGGCTGGGCAGCTGATGGAACCGATGCCGCCAACGCCCTGGTGCAGTACACGAGTGGAAAACATACCCTAAGAGCGATGCTGGCCGATGTGGACAATTATGGGGAGAGCATCTTCCACGCAGGCTGGGATTACCAGATTCAGGATGATCTGAAATTTTTTGTGGAGTACTACCAAGAACAAGAGACCGCCGCCATAGCGGACTCCAGGCAGACCACTTCCGGGGGCGATAATTCAGATCCGGCAAATAGCGGTGGCCAGGCCATTACCATGGGGATAAGGTTTGACTTCTGATGTCCTATCACAGTTGCACCAGCAGGCAGCAGAAAAACTCCAGGAGGGAACACCAGAGGCTAGCACTGGCTATCTTTCCCATAGCCCTGTTTCTGCCTCTGCTCTTCCTGATCGCACCGGCCTTCGCCGCTGACAAATCCGTATCCTTCACCCCGGAAGAACAGCGCTTTATCCAGGAACATCCGGTGGTTGTGGTAGGAGGTGAAACGGATTGGCCACCGTTTGATTTTGTACGGGACGGCGAATATACCGGAGTTGCCAAGGACTACCTGGATCTGCTGCAGAAATACACGGGCATCACCTTCAAGGTAAAAACCGGTTACACCTGGGATCAACTGCTGCAACTGATGTGGGAGAAGCAGATTGATCTGCTGCCCATGCTCTATTGGAGCGAACAGCGTACCGCCTATATGCATTTCACCAGGCCATACCTAACGGTAAGGCACTATGTATTTGTCAGCAAAGAGGTGGATACTATTCGTTCCATGGGTGACCTAGGCGGGAAGAGCGTGGCGATCCCCAAGGGTTATGCACAGATAGAGTTGCTGCAACAGGAGCATCCGCAGATCCGCATCCTGGAGGTCAACAATCCACTGGAAGCCATTGATGCCGTGATCACCCAACGGGCGGATGCCTTGATCGAAAATACTGCACTGGTGAGCCACCTGATTAAGGAAAATAATATCCAGGGCCTTAAACCCGCCTTTGCCACCGAACTTGGCGTCAATCAACTCTATATGGCTGTGAGGAAGGATTGGCCTGTATTGCGGGATATTATCCAAAAAGGATTGGATGCCATCTCCTTCTCAGAGAGATATCTGATTACCAACAAATGGATCTCCCTGGACAGTGCTGATAGGGAAGTTGCTGCCTCAATCAACGAGCGTCTCTCCCTGACTCCAGATGAGCAAAATTACCTGCAGCAGAAGAAGGTAATTAAGGCCTGCGTAGATCCAAACTGGATGCCCTTGGAAAAACTGGAGAAAAACAGATACACCGGCATAGGTGCAGACTATCTGAAGATTTATGAGAACAAGATAGGCATTCCGATCGAGGTTGTATCAACCCAGACCTGGGCCCAGTCCGTGGCATACGCCAAGGCCAGACGCTGCGACATTTTCATGCTCAGCATGGATACACCGGCACGACAAGCATATATGAATATCACTACACCATACCTAACTGTGCCAGTGGTTATCGCCACAAAGCCGGACGTTCTGTTCATTTCTGAATTCAAGGAGATAGAGGGCAAGAAAATCGGGATTGTGGAGGGGTATGCTCTGGCAGATGTAGTGAAGATGAAAAACCCAAATATAGATTTTACATTTGTGCCAAACAGCAAGGTTGGGCTGCAGATGGTAGCTGAAGAAAAGCTATTTGGTTTCATCGACACCATATCCACCATCGGATATGCCATTCAACATCATTTTTTTGGCGAATTGAAGATCGGCGGAAAATTTGGCATAGATTGGGACCTTGGAGTTGCAGCCAGAAATGACGAGCCGCTGTTGGGGGAGATCTTTGAACGCGCCGTTATTTCGGTACCGGAACTGGCCAAGCAGGAGATATTTAATCGCTGGATGGCAATTAAATTTGAACGGGTATTCGACTATGGCCTACTGTGGCAGATCATTGCAATATTCTCGGTCATATTGCTGTTTGTGTTCTACCGTAACCTCCAGCTACAAAAACACCGCAATGAGATCAATAACAAGAATGTTGAATTGGCGAATATCAATGTACGTCTCACAGATCAAAAGGAGAAGATACAGCATCTCGCCGATCACGATTCCCTAACCGGTCTGCCCAACAGACAGAATTTTATCAAGCAGTTGGAACATGCGGTCAGCATTGCACAGCGCCAGCAGCTTAAGCTGGCCATTCTGTTCATTGATCTAGATCGGTTCAAAAATATCAACGACACCCTGGGTCACCATGTCGGTGATGAGATGCTGAAGGTATTGAGCCGCAAGCTTAACAGTGTATTGCGCGGATCTGACACCCTGGCACGGGTAGGCGGAGATGAGTTTATCGTCCTAATGCAGGCCATCAGCGGTGATGACGACCCCGCCTTCGTAGCCGAAAAGATCCATGCTATCGTCAAAGAACCCATCAATATCCTGGAATATAATCTTAACAACACCGCAAGTATCGGCATCGCCCTGTTTCCAAATGACGGAGAGGACCCCGCAACCCTGATCAAGAATGCCGATAGTGCCATGTATTTCGCCAAGGATGAGGGCAAGGACAACTATCAGTACTACACCAAAGATCTGTCCGAGCAGATCCACAGGCGCCTGGAACTTGAACACGCACTTCGCAACGCGGTAGAAAACCAGGAATTGTCGCTGCACTTCCAACCACAGCTGGATTTGAACTCCGGCAAAGTTCTGGGGGCCGAAGCACTACTGCGCTGGAACCACCCCGAGTTGGGATCAGTCTCCCCGCTGGAGTTCATACCGGTTGCGGAAGACAGCGGTCTGATCGTGGATATCGGCGAATGGGTGTTCCGCAACGCCTGCCAAGAATTTCTCAACTGGCGAGAATCAGATTGTGCTGTGGAATCCATCGCCATCAATGTCTCCAGCGTACAGTTTAACCAGGGGGATATTGCACAAACCTTCAATAGCATCATCGAACAACTGGGAGTCGATGCAAGGCACATCGAGATAGAGATCACCGAGCACTACCTCATGGAGCATACAGCTCATAATAAGCATGTGCTTGATTCGTTACGTAAGATCGGCTTCCGAATCTCTGTAGACGATTTTGGCACCGGTTACTCATCCATGAGTTATCTCAAGGCACTCCCGCTGGACACCATCAAGATCGACAAGTCCTTTATTGATGACATCCCCCATGACCAGAATGATGTACAGATCACCAAGGCCATCCTGGCGATGTCCCACAGCCTGGATTATACCGTTATAGCCGAAGGGATCGAAAAGGAAGAGCAATTACAGTTGTTGCGGGAGTTAAACTGTAACATCGGACAGGGTTATCTATTTAGCAAGCCACTACCATCTACAGAGTTGATTAAGTTTGTCTGTGGCAATTGCTAGCTTCGATTAGCGTTTTGTTCTGATACAGGATCTTTTACACAACTACAGATGGTAGATTCAGCAGTCTTTCCAACTCACCCGCTGGCATGGGACGTCCACGCAGAAAGCCTTGTATCTCATGACAACCTTCCTGCTGCAGAAATCTGAGTTGCTCCTCTGTCTCAACTCCTTCAGCCAGCACCCGTAGCTGGAGACTTTCCGCCAATGAGATGATGGCGCGCGCTATAGCGGCATCGTTTACATCTGTCGGCAGGTCACTAACAAAGGCACGGTCAATCTTGAGTTTGTCGATTGGGAAACGCTTGAGGTAGGCAAGGGAAGAGTAACCGGTACCAAAATCATCCATTGCCAGGCCAACACCAATACTCTTGATATCATCAAGTATGTCTACCGCTTCCTCACCCGACTCCATCAGGCAGGTCTCGGTAATCTCCAGCTCTAACAGGTGTGGAGGCAACCCGCTCTCCTGCAGAGCTGCTCTAACATCCGCCACCAGACTCGATTCCTGGAACTGGCGTGCCGAGAGGTTTACCGCTACTGGAATGGATATCCCTTTTTCATGCCAGAGAGCCGCCTGATTACAGGCCTTGGTCAGGACCTGGTTACCCAAGGGGATTATCAGCCCGGTCTCTTCTGCAAGAGGGATAAACCTGGCAGGTGAGATAAACCCCTGCTGTGGATGGTTCCAGCGTACCAGGGCCTCAACTCCAGTCAGGGTCGTATTGTTTATGGAGTACTGTGGCTGAAAGTACACCACAAATTCATCCTGCCCCAGCCCACGCCGCAGATCATTTTCCAGCTCAAGGTATTGAGCAGCCATTGCGGTCATATCCGCTGAGTAGTAACAGGAATTACTGCCAGTTGCATGCCTGGCCCGGTGCGCTGCAGTATCTGCGCACTGGATCATATCATCCACACTCTCTGCATCTGCAGGATAGATGCTGATTCCGATACTGGCAGCAGTTACCACGCTATGACCATCTATCTTAAACGGCCGGGCTATCTCCTCCAACATACGCTGAGCTACCCTGTTAGCATCTTTCGGTTCACTGATATCTTCTAATATGATGGCAAACTCATTACCAGTGAGACGAGCCAGGGTGTCCACTTCAACCTCATCACCAGAGGTTGTAGTAATAGTATCCAACTGGCGCAGAGTGCTCTTCAGACGATGAGCAATAGCCTTTAATAGCGCATCACCAATAGTGTGTCCCAGACTCTCATTTATCATCTTGATACGTTTTGGGTTCAGGATCAGAAGCGCCACCTTGGAGTCATTGCGCCCGGCAAACTGCAAAGCATGTTCCAACCTGTCCCGCAACAGACTTCGATTTGGTAACCCAGTTAAGGCATCATGATAGGTCAGGTGATCCAGCGCCTCCTGGCTGCGCCGCAAGTCGGTCATGTCTGCAAATATGCCTACATAGTGGGTAAGGATACCCTCGGCGTTATGTACTCCACTTATGGTCAGCCATTGCGGATAGATCTCACCATTCTTGCGCCGATTCCACACCTCCCCCTGCCAGCGGTTATCATTTTCCAGTGACTCCCACATCTCCGCATAGAAGCTACGGTCATGCTTCCCTGATTGAAGCAGTGATGGCTTCTCATCTAACACCTCATGCAACATATAGCCTGTGATCTCACAGAAGCCGCGGTTCACAGTAAGTATATTTGTTTGAGGGTCAGTGATCATAATGCCCTCAACCGTATTATCAAAGGCCACGCTGGAGAGCTGTAACTGCTCCTGCGATTTCCTCTTTTCGGTTATATCCTGCAACATGTGAATGGCATATTCGAATTCACCCTGCTCATCATTGATGAGATAGGCCCGGGAGTGGAATGCCCTGCCATCCGGCAATTCAAACTCATCCTCGATTACAGGATTATCCTCAGACAAGTCAAGACACCGCGAACCTCTGTCGATACATCCTGGCAGTCCACCCTCGATCTTGGGGAATACCTCCCAGTAACGCCTGCCCAGTATCTCCTCCTGATCCATACCAGAAAGTTTTTGGTAGGCCCGGTTGGCATGAATCAGGAGCATCTGCTCATCATGTAGAAAGATTGGCTCTGCCACCGCATCAAAGGCTTCCGCCCACTCATGTTTGGCGCGATCCAGTTTTCTGCGTGAGGATGACAGAGCTTTCCTGGAGTAGTACAGGATCAGCAGCACTATCAGGGTTACCCCTGCCCCCATTGCTGTATACAACTTATAGGCATTGGCCAGGCCCTGAGCTTCGTGCTCACGCGTTGTATCCATCCTGCTAAACAAGGCTATTCTGGCAACCTCTTTACCGGTTACATCATTCACTGGCATGGCGCCAACACGATACTTGACACCATCAATTGCAATGAGTGGCTTACTCAAGTCATGAGTAATTGCTTTGTACAGCTGCGGTTGTGTTGAAAAGGCAGATACATACTCAGGATGTTGCATCCAATCATGGTCGCGCCCCAGCATGCGCATACCACTCTCCCAGTCCTCACGTCGCAATAATGACTTCTTTAGAAGCACAGTGGCATGCATTCCAAAATGAACTGGCAAGGCCTCCAGCAGGTGCTCAATCTCGGTTCCCAACTCCACAAAACCTATCAGTCTCTTATCCTTGTACCATGGCACCACTACACGCAAGGTCAGGGTGCCCAGAGGACCCATCTCCAGACCAGCACCTAATTTTCCGTTAGTTTCCGCTATTTTGGTGGTCTTACGCTCAATGGTATCGCCGTATCGCTGTGGCTGATGCACCCTTAGCAGGTTTACTCGTTGCGGATCGGTGAAATAGAAGTGGGTAATTGCATGTTCTTCACGCAGGTGATGGAACAGTGACTCTGTATGCTGCAGCAGGCTATCACGATCACCGGCAGCCAGACTATCCACCAATTGTGTATCGTTCTTTAGAGCCTCTAATACAGCATCCAGAGACCTTGCTTGTTTATACAGCTTGTCATTGAAATTCTGGGATATGTTGCTGACATTCTTGGAAAATTCTTCCGTCAGGAAAGTCTGCTGCACATGATTGAAGGCAAGCCCAAATCCAAGCAGAATTACAAGCACCAGCATTAAGGCAGCTACCAGCCAGGCTGTATGTGTTACCTCAGGACGCTCATAGCCAGAATGGCTCATCTAGATGCACCATGGAAAAAATCGTTCATTTTTTGCTATGAACTCCCATCCGCACATATGGCCTGTGCAGATATTTCTAATTAGTAGTTGCAACTCATAATTAGTATCGGCTTATTAAAGGTTATCTTGAGCAATAAACTCCTATACCAGACCAATCAGCCAGCATTTGCCCCAGCCACACGTCATATTTTCTGGTGAACGCCCAGATATCCCATTGCTATATCTACGAGATTAGATGTACCATATATCTATCTTCGTAGATATAGAGAGAGGTAGATATGGATCCAATCCAACTATTCAAGGCCCTATCAGACCCTACCCGGCTGCGCTGCCTGTCACTGCTGATCGGCCAGGATGAGCTATGTGTCTGCGAACTGACCCACGCCCTCAACCTGCCACAGCCCAAGGTTTCCCATCACCTGGCGGCACTGCGAAAAGCGGCTCTGGTAACAGACCGCAAGGCCGGACTCTGGATCTACTATCGGATCAACCCTGAGCTGGAACAGTGGAGCATAAAGGTACTCCGAGCTACGGCCGAAGGAATCCAGGGTCAGGGCCCCTACGCCAGTGACCTGCTGGCCCTGCGTGAAATGCCAAACCGACCTGGCGGCGTCTGCAGCGCCTGATTATCAACCACAGGCAACACTACAATTACTTCAAGCTGAATATCAGTATCAAGAGAACGTAATATGAAAAACATCAAGATACTCGGTACCGGATGCAAGGCCTGCGATACCACGGCCAACCTGTTCCGCATTGCTGCAGAACAGGCCGGGGTAGAGATCGAGTTGGAGAAGGTAACCGATATAGCCGAGATCATGGGCTATGGAGTAATGTCCACCCCGGGAGTGATTATTGACGGCGAGGTGGTACACGCTGGCGGACTACCTGGTCCAGATCAGATTCGCCAGTGGATTAGTGAATAACAGGAGAATATGAAATGTCACTCCGTATTGGAATCAACGGATTTGGCCGTATGGGACGCCTGGCCCTGCGTGTGGCCTGGGGACAGCCGGGATTGGAATTTAGCCGTATCAACGAGATATCCACAGATGCCGCCGGTTCAGCACACCTGCTTAAATTCGACTCGGTACACGGCACCTGGAACCATGATTGTGACGCGGAAGATAACAGGCTGCATATAGACTCTACTCCCATCGCCTACTCTTCCCATGCAGACATTGCCGACAGTGACTGGTCTGGATGCGACATGGTGATTGAGGCCACCGGCAAACACCACAAACAACCGGAACGACTACAGGACTATTTCCGGCAGGGAGTGAAAAAGGTCATG
This sequence comes from Chromatiales bacterium, assembly GCA_028278145.1. Classification (GTDB taxonomy): domain Bacteria; phylum Pseudomonadota; class Gammaproteobacteria; order Chromatiales; family Chromatiaceae; genus JAAGZL01. The sequence continues at coordinate 23,280 of JANQEV010000077.1, forward strand.
GTGGCTGCACCAACCGAGGGTGCTCTCGATATTGTCTACGGGATCAATGATGAACTGTATGACCCTACCAAACATGACCTGATAACCGCTGCCTCCTGCACTACCAACTGCCTGGCGCCTGTGGTCAAGGTGATGCATGAGAAGATCGGCATTGTCCACGGCAGCATGACTACCATCCATGACATCACCAACACCCAGACCATAATCGATAAAGGGCATAAAGACCTGCGACGGGCACGCGCCTGCGGACAGTCACTGATCCCCACCTCCACCGGATCGGCCCGGGCCATCACTAAGATATTCCCTGAACTTGAGGGCAAGCTGAATGGGCACGCAGTACGCGTGCCACTGCTCAATGCCTCACTCACCGACTTTGTGTTTGAAGCGGCACGACCGGTAACTGCAGATGAGGTTAACAGCCACTTTAAGGAGGCAGCCAAGGGAGAACTAAGGGGCATCCTGGGTTATGAAGAACGGCCACTGGTATCTGTGGACTACGTGAACGATCCGCGCTCCAGCATTATTGATGCACCCTCCACTATGGTGATCAATGACACGCAGGTGAAGCTCTATGCCTGGTATGACAATGAGTGGGGATACGTTAATCGCATGCTGGATCTGGTGAACAAGGTTGCCCTGAGCATGTAAGCATGGAACAGGGACTGCGCAACTACCTGATCATCACCGGCGGCTACTGGTCCTTTACCATCACTGATGGCGCTATCCGCATGCTGGTGGTGCTCTACTTCCACCTGTTGGGTTACTCACCCTTCGAGGTGGCCATGCTATTCCTGTTCTACGAGTTCTTCGGCATTGTCACCAACCTGGTAGGTGGCTGGCTGGGGGCACGCATAGGCCTTAACCTCACCATGCACATCGGCATGGGCTTGCAGGTGGTAGCACTGGCCGCACTTTGTGTACCGGATGCCTGGCTCTCAGTACCCTATGTGATGTTCGCCCAGGCCCTATCCGGCATAGCCAAGGACCTTAATAAGATGTCAGCCAAGGCATCGGTAAAGACCATGGTGAGTGATGAGAGTGGTGGATCTAGGCTGTTTAAATGGGTGGCGATTCTTACCGGCTCGAAGAATGCCTTAAAGGGTGCCGGCTTCTTTGTGGGTGCTGCCCTGCTGGAGTGGATCGGTTTTCGCGCTGCCTTGGGGGCCCTGGCCGGGATGCTGCTGCTGGTACTGATAATTACTGCCAGCCTGTTACCAACCGGGGTTGGAAGGATGAAATCCAAGCCCAGGTTCACCCAGGTGTTTTCCACCATTGGTGCTATCAACCGTTTGTCTGCAGCGCGCTTCTTCCTGTTTGGTTCCAGGGATGTCTGGTTCGTTGTTGGCCTGCCGGTATTTCTTTATCAACTGTTGGGATGGTCCTTTACCCAGGTAGGTGCCTTTATGGCACTGTGGGTTATTGGCTATGGACTGGTCCAGGCCACAGCACCCAGGATCATCAAACGCACTCATCACGGCCAGGGACCAGGAGGTGGTAGTGCCAGACTCTGGGCATTTGCCCTGGCCCTGTTACCGGCCGGTATTGCCCTGGGCCTGCAACAAGAGTGGCCTCCAAATATAGTTTTGATCGTCGGCCTGATTCTGTTTGGGGTGGTGTTTGCCGTAAATTCTGCTGTGCATTCATACCTGATACTCGCCTATTCAGACCATGAGCGGGTATCAATGAATGTGGGATTCTATTACATGGCCAATGCCGGTGGGCGTCTGGTGGGTACAGTGCTCTCCGGATGGGCCTATCAAACCCAGGGACTGGAAGGATGCCTCTGGTGGTCCACAGCCTTCGTGTTACTGGCGGCACTGATCTCATTTGGACTACCTGAGATCAAGGCTAATACCGAAGCAAGGCAGCCAGACCATGTTTGAAGCACTTTCTGACCTGGTTGTTTATCGCTGGATAGGGTTGAGCCCGGATAATCATTTCGGGGCAGCACTGCATTTCTTTGTTATGGATGTGACAAAAATCTTTGTCATGCTGATATTGATTATCTATCTAATGGGTCTGTTGCGTGCATACCTATCTCCGGAGCGAATTCGTACCTACATTCAAAACCGCCCCGACTGGCAGGCACGTGGCATGGCCGTCACGCTAGGAGCTGTAACCCCATTCTGCTCCTGCTCCTCGGTACCGCTATTTATCGGCTTTGTAGAGGCAGGCATCCCCCTTGGCGTCACATACTCTTTCCTGATCGCATCACCCATGATCAATGAAGTAGCCGCAGTCATACTGGTTGGCATACTTGGATGGAAGCTGGCACTACTCTACGTGGGTGCCGGCCTGATGGTAGCCTGGTTCGGCGGCATTATCATGCAATGGTTCAAGCCAGAACGCTGGGTGGAAGATTATGTATGGAAAATCCACATGGGAGAGACACCAACACTGGAACGGGATGACTCACTCAAGGGCCGACACAGCTATGCCGCAGCCGAGGTTAAAGAGATCGTCGGACGCATCTGGAAATGGGTTTTGATAGGCATTGGTGTGGGTGCACTGTTCCATGGCTTCGTACCTGAGGCCTGGGTTACAGAACATCTGGCGGGTGGTAACTGGTTTGATGTCCCCACTGCGGTCCTGCTGGGAATCCCGCTCTACTCCAACGCCACCGGAATCATACCGGTGGCCGAAGCGATGCTGACTAAAGGTGTGGCCATAGGCACCACACTTGCCCTGATGATGAGCGTTGCGGCACTGTCACTGCCGGAGATGCTGATACTGCGCAAGGTGGTCAAGTGGCAGGCATTGGCCATCTTCGCCGGGGTACTTGCTATCGCATTTATTATTGTGGGCTGGGGTTTTAATGCCATGAATATCCCGGCATTGTGACAGCCAACGCCTAGATGATATGTATCTTCCACCACCTATATCTACAATCCAGATAGAACAACCGACTTCCATTCAGTAACATTCATCTGTAGCAATAATCTGATATGGTCCTACTAACAACCTGAGTTCTATGCCAGACAACTATTCAAGAATCTTCCTGCTGAGCCATATGCGTGCCTTTACCAGCCTGGCTGGCCATATCCTTGGCTCACATCCGCAGATCAATGGCTACTATGAGATGCATCTTAGCTACGATGCACCTCAGGCCCTGGATCAGCAGCTTGAGCAGTACCTGGAAAATGATGAGCTCAAGGCCGACAGCCGCTACCTGTTCGACAAGCTGCTGCACAATGACTATACACTGCAGCTGGACTCACTTGACCTTACTGAAGTAAAGCTCCTGCTCAGTCTGAGGGAGCCGGAACAGAGCATCAAAAGCATCATCAACCTGTTTGCACAAAAAGATAATGACGAGCTGTATGCCTCGCCACTGGAGGCCGCAAACTATTATATAGATCGAATCAAGACGCTTGCTGACTTCAGCCAAAACACGAATCATAGCTACTACTATTTTGATGCCGAGATGCTGCCAGGCAGGCCCGATACACTACTGCCCACCATGACACGTTGGCTGGATCTGGATTCCCCCTTAAGCGACAGCTACACCATTTTCAGCCAGACCGGCGAAGACCGTAAGGGTGACTCGTCAAAGCATATTCACAGTGGAAAAATCAACCGTGCCAAGAACGACTACTCCACCATCACCGTTCCGGATGAACGGTTGCAGCTGGCCAGACAGGTGTATCGGGATTATCGCCAGCTGATTGTTGATGGCGCCACAGATGCGGTAATGATTAACCCGGCGACATATTAGGTTGCCGGGTTAATAACTCAGAATAGCCGATCCCAGGCATCGCGCTCGGCCCGATAATTCAACAACGCCCCAACTATCTGCTGCTTACGTTGCGCGCGATGCTCCTTGGAATGGATCTGGCGATAGGCCAGAGACTGGTCGCCAAAATTATGTTCAATGTTTCTGGTAAAGGCCTTGACCTGCTCTAGCGCCTTGGCAAGCTGCGGCGACTCCTGCCACCAGTAGCCGGCATCAAATACCAGCTCACATAACTGCCTACATTTTTGCAGGATCGCTTCATGCTTCTGCTGGTACATCTCCAGCAGTTCAGTCTCTTTGCCATCAATCACTGAGGCTAATGTATCCTGGGTAAAAGGCTGGCTGACATCCACCTGACCCATTAGCTCTACAACCGAGAACAGCATCAGATCACCAAAGAACTGACGCTCAAACTCATTGGACAGATCTATACTCTCCTGCTCCAGCTCCACCCCGGGACGGAAATCTTCGGAGAGATCACCCTGGGCAGTACGCCGGTGTAGATGCGGCAGATTAATAGAAGCAAAGCGTTCCCCTATCTCCGCCTGAATCAGACGCCCGGCCGTTGGACCGGACATACGCAGACGCAGGTTTCCAAAGGGGATAATGTATTTCAGGCCGGCATAATTGACTATGTAATTCCCCGGGTAGATAGTCCGCGCCGGCACCAGTTCAGCAATACCGTTCCCGTAGGAAAAGAAGGTTCTGCGTGTCAGATGCTCACCAAAAAAGAAACTGTTCAGCCTGCTGGCAAAATCAATCAGACATGCTATATGGTCATGCTCACCTTCAAGCCGGCAACGGTAGTCGTATGTATTGATCTTGTTTTCGAATCCGAACAGCTTGGACATATCATGATAGGCGGCATCACCCGGTTGTGCTCCAGGCGCTCCGTGAAAGCTGCAACTCATGCCACCTGTTGTTTCAGCCATAGTGGTAAAGAAGGCGGTTACATCATCCAGAAAGTTAGCCGCCATTACCGCGGGAGAAACCGGTGGATCACCCACCAGCTTTCCAGTCAGCATCATAGTATCGGTAGTGCGGAATACCTGGTCTATGTAGTGAAAATAGTTCAGGGCATAGACAACCTCTTCCCCAGTGTCGGTTTGCCGGTTTACACAAAAGGATTGGTCGCTGTCCACCAGGTAGTAAAGCGTATTGTCCCTGTTTTCTGTCAACTGCAGGAACTTCAGGTAACTGAGATTGCGATTGGCGGCCTGCCCCTTGAGGTAGAACCTTTCCCGCGACTGGGTGGTGAGGATATTACCCAGCAGGGCGCGTTCCTGCTCCGGAATAGATTGCAGCAGCTCATACTGCTCATCCTGTCCCAGGTGAAAGACTTGCAATCCCTTCTGCCGGTATTCTTCCACCAGTTCCAGATGCTGGCGGATGTTATCTGCTTCGCGGCTGTCCTCTGCCACGATCACCTTGATCTTGCCGTAATACCCAGATGCGTTGCCACCATATCCGAACTGCTGGCAGATCTGGTGAATACTCTCCAGGCAGGCCCGTAGATGCGATGGTCGATCCGCTACGGGAATGCTGAGGATGAAGTGATACCTGTCATCAGTTGCTCTCTGCCGGATCAGGGCGTCCTGCTCCCGGAACAACGCCTGGTAACACTCCAGCAGCTTGTGAAAGTCGGCATCTCCAGACCAAAGCGTTTGTTCCAGCAGTGGGTAGAGCTGCTCATACAGATCGATAAATGCATCCAGAGTATCTGCATCTGGTTGCGATGAAAGTGTGCTTAGTTGCTGCGCAAACCGTTCCAACCCGGGAATAGCAGATTCATATAGTTCTATACAATTACGCAGGCTCGATACATCCATATCCGCCATACCCAACTAGCGCCTGGAAAAGTAATTGGGATAGGCATCCTGATCGATCATTATTTCGATCAGGTTGATGTCCTTTACAAAATCCACGCTTTCAAACAGCGACGGCAGATCCTGTTCGTTCTCAACCTTGAAATGCTGGATACCAAAGGATTGTGCCAGCATTGCATAATCCGGGTTTACGAAATCACAATCGATAAAACGGTCTTGGTAGTGCTGGTGCTGATTTTTTCGAATCAGACCCATGGACTGGTTGTTGAACAGGACAATATTCAACGGAATGCCATAATTGACCGCCGTCATCACCTCCATGCCACACATCTGGAAACCACCATCCCCAATCATGGCAAACAGCGGTTTATCCACATAGAAACCGCCCCCTATGGCTGCAGGTATGGCATGACCCAGTGAAGACACTCCGGAGTTTGGATAAAAATGGTCCTCGGGGGAAACCAGATAAAAGTTCTGGGCAAAGACGATATTGTCGTCAAACATTACCAGGCCATCAGGGAACTGTTTTTCCAGCCAACCATAAAAGGCCTTCACATGGTCAAATTGCTGGTTGAATATTGTCTCACCGGCTGCGTCAGTCTGCTGCTGGGTAGTATGTTTAAACGAGGCAATATCCATCGTTTCTTTTGCCGCTATCTGCTGTTCCTGGCAGCCTGATTCCAGCGCCTGCAGATAGGTAGTGATGTCCGCCTGGATCGCCAGGTCTGCGAGGAAGACCTTTTCCAGATGCTGGGCATTGTTATCCACTTGCAGAAGTTGCTTGCCTTGCAGCAGTTTCTTATCCCAGACATAGCTGGTTCTTTCGTTGTATCCTGCCCCCAGCAACAAAACCAGATCAGCCTCCTGCTCCAGGTAACGCATGGCGTAGCCTTCAGAGGTTACCCCGAGACTGCCCAGTGCCAAGGCAGACCGCTCATCGATCACACCCTTGGCTTTCAGGCTACTGGCAACAGGTATATTAAGACGCTCACTGATACGGGCTAATAAATCCTGCGCCCCGGAACGTATGCAGCCATAGCCTGCTACTATCAGTGGTCGTTGCGACTGCTTGATAAGCTCCAGACTCTGCTCGATATACTGCCCTGCAATTGCTGGCTCCACTGTGGGACGGGAAAAGGCCACCTCATCCAGAATGGTCTCATCCACCATCTCTTTCTGCAGATTATAAGGGAAGCTTAACACCACCGGACCAGGGGTCTCCGAGAGCAGATGTTTCGCAGCCTGATTCAGGATACTGGCCAGGTAATCGGTACGCTCGATCAGCTTGTGATAACTGGTTATACCGTCAAACACCGTTACCTGATCAACACTGCCGCCCTCACCCGAGCTTTCCTGCAGCCCGGCTTTACCGAATATATGGGTTGGCGCTTCACCAGTGATGGCAATTACTGGCTGTTTATCTGCATAGGCGTTGGCAATACCGGTAATCAGATTGGTCGCACCCGGGCCTGCGGTAGTGATACAGGCACCGACACCTCCTGTAACTCGCGCATCAGCACCGGCCATGAAGGCAGCAGATTGCTCATGCTTGACCAGTACAGATTGAATAGAGGAATCATACAGTCCGTCATAAACCGGCAATATATGTGACCCTGGGACACCAAAAATGCTTTTGACGCCCAGATTTTCCAGAAATCTGACGATTACTTCACTGACCTGTATTTTCATTGGTTTTTTTGGGCACAACTATTGTAAACCGATGAATAATACCACTGCTCCAGTAGTGAAGCCAAAATACCGAGTTAATTCAACCACTTTTAATTACTTAACCGACTGAAATATAGAACGAACACAAGGAAAACCACATGAATCACCGCACACGAAAAAAATGTTGACGAAAACCTTACCTTATCGGAATTCCTCACATTACAAGTAGATTGGTGAAATACTATTTTATGTATAACATAGTTAATACGCACTATATGGTATATAGGCCAGAAAGGTTGAATTACAATGAAGCTCCCTGGTAGTAAAAAACACCCTGTACACAAAGTACAACTTATATTCCCACCCATGGTCTTTTCAAAATTCCAGTCAAGGCAGACTGCTATGTATCCACTAGGACTGGGATATATTGCTGCAGTATTAGAGCGGGATGGATACAAGGTAGGAATGGTGGATTGTCCAAGCGAAGGGTTTGAAACGCTTGTTGATATTGGCAAAAACCGCTACATATACGGGCTAACCGAGAATGAAATTCGCGAACGAATAGAACGTATGCGCCCAGAAGCCGTGGGCATTTCATGCCTTTTCTCGACACTTGAAAAACAGATGTCAATGGTAGCGCGAATTGCCAAAGAAGTAGACCCTAATATCATTGTTATATGTGGCGGCCCTCATGTATCAGCATTCTATAATCGAGTTATAAACAACCCAAATATAGACTATTGCATTGTTGGAGAAGGCGAAGAAAAAATAATTGATTTATTAGAGGCATTAAATAACAAACGTCCCTTTACTACATTAGATTCGATCTGCTATCGAAGTAATGATGAAATAATATATCAACCTCGCACAAGTTGGATTAAAGATCTTGATCAAATACCATACCCGGCCCGCCACTTGCTGGATTTAGAGCACTATTTCAAAATCGGCAAAGTACAAGGACTTCGTCTCGAAGGTGAAAGTAGTCCCCGTATTGCACAGATGACAACCTCAAGAGGCTGTCCGTTTACATGCAACTATTGCGCTAAAGATGCAACTTGGGGCTCGAAATTCAGGACGCGCAGCCCCAATAATGTTCTGGACGAAATGGAACATTTAATCCGGGAGTATGGAATTGAACATTTTGCCTTCCAAGATGACAATCTGACAGCTGATATGAAGCGTGCCGCAAAAATATTTGATGGTATTACAGAGCGTAACTTTAATATTACCTGGGAAGCACATAATGGGCTTGGTGTTAATTACCTCAACCGAGAATTATTGGAAAAAATGAAGGCTAGTGGATGCACTAGCTTTACTATTGCAGTCGAATCAGCTAATGACGCAATACTAGCAAGCGCAAATAAACCCAACTTCATCAAAAAGGCACCATCAATCGTTGCAATCGCAAAAGAGCTTGGCATTGAAGTCCGAGGCTTTTTTATGATTGGTTTTCCAGGGGAAACTCTCGAAGAAGTCTGGAATACTGTAAAGTATGCACGAAGCCTTCAGCTTGCAGTATCCGCATTTGCCCTGGTAACACCACTACCAGGCACTCTGCTATATCAGCAATGCATTGATAACGGAATAATCTCTGAACAAGAACTAGATTTTGAAGACCTGAGCTTTGGCGCCATCGATTTTCCTCTCTCAAAGGTTCCTGTCGAGCAATTAAAAGCCATTCGCAAGATAGAATGGTTAAGAACTGTCATGATGGATGAGTATGGTAATTTTAACCACGAAATCAATATGAAGCAGGAAGAAATCATGGAAGAGCTAAATAATGGATTACTATTGTTTCCTGATAATTCAGAGATACAGCAACTGTATCAACAGGCACAAAAACACTATGCGCATGCAAAATAAGCCAAATAAAACTTATGGGTCACAGAATATAGCACCACTTGAACAGAAGTTATGTGCCACATCCATTTCAATCTAATCCTATAACAAGAAACTTGATAGCAGGTGATCTTTTTCTTCAGCTCGATGTTCCCAACTATTATTTGCCGCACATTCTTGTCGCAAATTACTTAGACCAGAATCCTCTTCTTCGACTGCTTGTATAACCAACTGGGCATACTCTTCAACATCATCTGCAACATAGAGAAGATCTTCAAAATCCTCAACAGCAGCTATCCTGGTAGTAACAACCGGCTTCCCTGATGCCAAATACTCATGCAGCTTCAGTGGGTATATGTTACGTGTAACCTCATTAATACGATATGGCATTAAGCAAACATCCAATCCCTTCAGATAGGCAGGCAGTTCTTGCACAGGCTTCAGTCCGAGAATATGTAGATTCGGACGTGCTGGAAGCAATTTATCCAGTCGCCCAAGCCCTCCGGCATAATCACCTATAATGACAATCTGATGATCGCTATTATCTGTCAGACGCATTACCAGATCAGCATCAAAACGAACGTCATCAACCAGTCCAACAAAACCCACTCTGGGATGAGGGATGGCCTCCAGGTCAACCGGGACAACAGTCTCTGGATCAACCGCTTTGCCAAACATTTTTGCATCTACCCCATGATTAACCATATAAGTATTGACATTGCGCTTCTTCCTCGACTCCAGCAACGGCCTGGATCCAGCAAATACAATATCGGCTTCCCTGCATAGAGCATCATCCCACTCAATCATGAACTCTTTCTCACTATCACTGCCGCAGAACTCGATCCACTCATCGACACAATCATATATGACCTTTTCGAATGAAAGTTGTAGCACTGAAACACACTGTAGTGTAAAGGCCCAAAGCAGTGGATCCTTCATCCCCATACGCTGGATCAATGACTGAAGTTCATTTCGATACATCAACCCATTGATAAGGCGAGAGAGTGGAAGTTTCGTATTAAATGGCAGGTAGGGAAAACCCATCCGATAGACATAAAGATTCGGCTCTATTTTACGCAGTCGAGGAAGTTTACGTTGCTCTCGCAGAAAAGTATTTCGCCCCTTTAACCAAGCAAGCGATGAACGAAATGGTTCAACGTATACAATCCTGTTTTCAGGCGCCAGCAATTTCATCAATTGTTGGCATGGCGTCCAGTTGGCATCCCAAGCCTGGGTTGCCAAACAAACGATATCTTTGTTATTTAAATACTTATAATCATCCAATGTTGGCTATCCAGGATTAAATTGCATCTATCATGTCAACGTACCATAAAAAGAAACGAACATACCCCAGCTCCCTTCTACATCGATACTACGACTTCCTTTTGCTATCACAACATTAGAGTACACCGACATGCCAGCTTTGCACATTATAAGTGTAACAATTTTTAACATAAATTCCGTTTTATACTGAAACCGCCCTTTTACCTAGAAAGATTAGTTGAAGACACGTACAGGACTTACCGTCCCTCCTGTGGCCACAGTTTGTAACAAGAGATAGTATCCAACTGTCAAATTGCACCAGCCTTGAAGATATTAACAAAAACCCCTCTGCCCAAGCTCACTATATTTATCACCTCAATTGTATAAAACTTACACGCTCTAATCCTCGCATCTATTCATTTTGAAAGTTAACGTGACAGTAGTGAAACAACATAGTTCTTTCATGTAAACAGCCAGCAAGAATGGCCCCTCTGCTTCTTGACACACCTCAGCGGAACACATAGTCTACATTGCATCGTATTCAAAAGATTATCCCACGCATTCAAAGTTATGGCACTCCGCAAAATGCAATATGTCGGCGCTTTATAGAAAACGATAGAAGGCAATAAGAGATGACTAAAGCAACCGAGCAGCCAGTCGACCTAATTCACTTTCTCAAAGGCTGGCATTCAATACAGATATTAGAACCAAATAACCTTTTATTAGCTTCCCCTCATGTGACAATAACAGCAGAAAAGAACACCACATCAGCCAAGAAATATTCACAACAATCAGAACAGGCCTTCAACATTTGAATGTCATGAGGCATGGCGAAACACAGAGAAAGCCTATCCGTGTGCTACACCTCATAAGCAAGTACGCAAAAATCTCTGGCCCTGAGCAACTCGTTCTTAGCCTTGCGACCAAGTGCAATGCGCAGAAATATAAATCACACGTAGCCCTTATTGATTTAGGGCAATACAAAGAGAAAAGCCTTATTGAAAGGGAATTCACCTCTTCCAGCCATCTTCAATTCATTCCCTGGAGTAAACATCGACTTTGGACCGATGGGATCAGTACATTGAAGCAACTCATCCTAGAAAAAGAAATCCAAATCATCCACTCTCACGACATTCCCTCTAATCTTCTAACCATACTGGCCACACTGAATAATAAAATCATCCGAATCAGTAGCCGCCACGGCTACTTAAGAAAGCCGTTTCGCTTTCGGCTAATCAGCTTACTTGACGACATGTTAGTCTTGTTCTTTAACCGAATTATCGTGGGATCGGAATGGGTGATTAGAAACAACCTGCGGCATGTCCCTACGAACCGCCTCGCAGTCATTCCAAATGCAATTACACTAAGTCCTGATCAACAACATTGCGATGTGGCAGAGCTGAGGGAATCACTGCACGTAACACCATCCGATTTAATCCTAACAACCATTGGCCGACTTTCCTCCGAGAAAGGCCATGAAGTCCTTCTTGATGTTATGCCGACAGTGTTGAAACAGTTTCCCTTCACACACTTATTTATTGTTGGCGAAGGGCCACTGCGTCCAAGACTGGAACATCTTGTGCAGGAACGTGGCCTCACAAACAACGTACACATAACTGGCCACATGCCAGAGATTCAAGGTATCCTCGAACTTTCTGATGTCTATATCCAACCCTCCATATTCGAGAGCCTACCTCTGACAGTTCTCGAAGCGATGGCTCATGCAAAGCCTGTAGTGTGCACCGATGTAGGAGGTATCCACGAAGCAGTTAATAACGGACTAAACGGCCTATTGGTGCCTGCCAGGAACCCCAGCGCACTCGCCTCCGCAATCGTGCATCTCCTAGAGAATCCCGCTGTCCGTTCATCAATGGGCGAAGCAGCAAAGGCAACCATTGAGAAAAAATTCTCAGAAGAAGAATACATTGAAAAACACCAGCACATGTATGAGGAAGTGTTTCAAAAACTCTCACAAAAACGCCGTGACTATTCGGATCGCCACCCGAATAAGATGAATAGTTAGCCACCCAATCCGATATGCTTAACATTCACCATATACTTCAATGCCCCGATTGCCAAAACCCCATACACACAAAGGCGAATAACTATCACTGCCTTGCCTGTAATCGTGAATTTGATGTAGAAGAAGGAATCCCCGTTCTACTCCCCAAGAATTTCTCAGGGGAAGAAGCTGCCGAGGCCGACTTTCACTCTGCGATTGCAGCCTCCTGGGAAGAAGAAAACCAGATGGAATCTGAGCACGTTAGAAGTGTCCACATGCGATTCCTTGCCCATCTCTTTGAGCTAAAACAAGACTCGTTGATCCTTGAGGTTGGTTGTGGGACAGGTTGGGACGGAATCCAACTTGCCAGACGAGGTATGCAGGTAGTGGAGACCGACATCTCGGTAGGTATGCTGCAAGTTGCCAACATGACAGCAACCCGAGAAGGTTTCCATGAGCGTGTCTGCCACATTGGCGCAACTGCAGATACTCTACCCTTTGCAGACGAATCCTTTGACGCAGTGTTCTGTGCTGCTGCACTGCATCATTTTGATGATCCAGCCTGTTATCTCAGAGAAATGCACAGAATCATCAAGGTTGGCGGCCTCGTCGTAATAGGCGCTGAACCAAGTGGTTGGTTTGGAGTACTGCTCCGCCGTTATTTAGGACTTAAAAAGGTACTCTCTAGTGCCCAGCATGCACCTGGTGATGAGTCTGCCCACGGCTTCTCGCCAAAAAAATTTCGACAACTCGCCACCTCAGCAGGGCTAGATGTGGTAGCAATCCAAGCTGACTGGTATAGCATCGGGTTTGCTCACTATGCTATTGGTCCTATCTCTAAACTCCTCAGACTTAAACATCGACCACCTATTCCACTTGGAATTGAAAGGTTCTTAATCAGTTTTGACAAACTTATAGCGCGTATTCCTCTCGCGCAACACGTGCCTTGGCTATGCAGCCTGATCGCCGTACGCAAACACTGACATGTGAGACGTTCCCTGTGTCTTTAAATCTTTCATTATCGATCTGTTTTGACCTCATATACGAACGAAAAGCCGAAATTGCGATATATGGGCAGAATATTATTGAAATAACGATCAAAGAATTGTGCCAGTGATGCAATCGTTGTCTGGGGGACATAGACAATATCAAATGGCTCCAGATAGAGATCATGCCGCATGGTCTTGTTGATACTCGTTGACAGGCATTGTGCAGCACCAAAACCACCTGTCTTTTTAATTGGGGATGCAGAGCATTCTGCGCGATCAACGCTAGCATACTTATCTCTGTCTTTTTGCAACAGGGTCTTAAGATCTATTTTTATAAATTGCGGGCTCTTATTTGGCTTATATCTGAGAATCACCACACCATTCTGCAACGCATCCGGCGTAAACCCTCCCCGCTTGAGGATCGCCTGGAGCGCTGTTACTCCAGGTGTGATTTCCATCTCACCTGGAGACTCAACCTCGCCACCTACAAAGATCTTTGGTGGCGAAATCTTCAAGGCAATAACGGCAATTTCAGGCTGCAGAATTATATCCGTATAGGCTTTTACTAGCTGGCGTTTAAGTTCACTGGGGGAGATACCGGCAGCCACTATTTCAGGAATGAGCTGCAATGAAATTTTGCCGTCAGGACGTACTATTACCTCTTGGTTTAACTCTGGATTGTAGAAAAACTTTATATCTAAAACATCTGAAATCTGAATGAGATAGGGTGGAAGTTTTTTCATGCCATAATGCGTCCCCCCATCTTCAGAAACATAAGCAGCCACAGGCATGGCATGCTTGCCAAGAGCAGGTCTACCCGAGTAAATATTTGTCTGATTGTGCTTTACGCCATTTACTGCATTGCATCCACTAAGCACAGATAGTGCTATGGTGAAAAGCAGGCAAATCCGTAAATTGAGCGTAGCTCGCAAACCCTTATCTCCTACATCCTACAAATAATCGCGCTTGAAGAGTAAATATATATATGGCAAACAACACCCATATCTTTTCTAGGGTGGACCCGCTACAATACACTATCTTGTTAATATCTAACAACACTTTCTTATATAAATAACGATTGCCAAATCAGAAGCAGCCAGACAACTCACCTGACCGAAAAGCAAGATAGAGGTTAGCAGTATGTTTATCGTCAAAAGTCCTGTACGCGCTATCGACCAAAGTACTATGGCAACATGAAAGCTGCCGTTCTTGATCACCTGAGGAAAATTCCGCAGTACACGCGCCATGCTCGACATGCACGTTCTGTTATCCAGCATGGGAACATCCGCAAGTGGAGCAATCTTATTCGCGTGGAGATTGAACGAAAACTCCGCCGTATTGAGGTGAAAGGGCACCCCTATCTGCTGATTATTGACCCTTGTAACTACTGTAACCTACGTTGCCCGCTCTGCCCCACCGGAGTCAAAGACCTAGGGCGAAAACAATCCATCATGTCATTTGACGACTTTAAACGTTACTTTGACCCCCACATCCCCTATCTCTTTGAGGCTTATCTGCATAATTGGGGGGAATCCCTGATCAATAAGGAAACATATAGATTTATTCAATATGCACAGGAGAATAATGTAGGCACAAACCTGAGCTCGAACCTTGTAACGCTCAGCTCAGATGATATCAACAACATCCTTGACTCAGGACTTGAGTATTTGGTGGCATCTCTTGATGGAGTCACTGCTGAATCCTACAAACAATACCGCGTTCGAGGGAATTTCGATCGTGTTGTCCATAACATTAGTGAACTACTTCGCCGGCGAAATCTCAGAAAGCTCAAGACACCGATAATAGAGTGGCAATTTATTATCATGAAACATAATCTCCACGAAGTTGCCGAGGCTGAACGACTGGCAAAAAAACTTGGCGTTGATCTGCTCCGTTTCATACCTGCTGGTATACCCTTTGACTTCCAGAATAAACAAGAGTTGATTGAACAGATGTTTCCACCCGCCAGTGAAGAGACTGATATCCCTGATGGTGCAAGGAACCCACTTACACCTATCCAAAAACCCGGACCCTGTTTTTATCTATACCGTTCCATGGTTATTAATACCGATGGCGGAATATCACCTTGCTGTGAGGTCTATAGAAAAAATAGTGACTTTGCAGATCTTAATGACATAGAAATCGATACTGGACGTATCTGGAATAACGAGATGTACCGTTCAGCACGTGCACAATTCTCACATCAGAACCCCACATCTAAAACAGCTACAATATGTGATGGTTGTGAGATCTTTTCAAGACCCAGTAACAAACAGGTGACCCAACGATCACCGTTAGAAAATATATCTGTTATTACTGAAGAACCAGGTTCCAGCCAGCCCCAATCACCAAAGAGGCGCCACCAATGAAAGCCGTGATTCTCGCCGGAGGCAAGGGCACTCGTCTACGTCCATTCACTTCAGTCCTACCCAAGCCATTAATGCCAATAGGCGACTATCCAATCCTGGAAATCCTGATTCGGCAACTAAAACACTACGGTATTACAGAGATCATCATAGCCGTTGGATATCTAGCTCCTCTGATTGAGACATACTGTAAAAATGGTGAACGTTGGGGAGTATCCATTACTTATTCACATGAACTGGAGCCACTTGGAACAGCTGGCCCTCTCTCACTTCTTGGAGAGGTCGATGAGACATTACTGGTTTTAAACGGTGACCTGCTTACAGATCTCAATTTCAATCATATGGTACAATTCCATAAACAACAGCAGGCAACCGTTACTGTTGGTATGTTTGAACGACCTGTTGAGATGAGCCTGGGTATCTTAAAAACAGACGCAAACAACAATATTACAGACTACATTGAAAAACCAACGATCCAGTACGATGTCAGTATGGGGATATATTTACTTGAACCTAGTGTAATGGAGCTATTGCCACACTCCGAATACTGTGACTTCCCCGATTTAATCTTAAAGCTGGTCAAGACAGAAGAGAAAGTTATAGGTTACAAGGGTGCCAGTACCTGGCTGGATATAGGGCGTCCAGATGACTATCAACTTGCAATAGACCAGTTTGATCAACTCAAAGATTTATTCTGGTTTGAAAACTAAAACAGCAACCGCACTCGTTCTTGGTATCGCCAGCATGACTGGCGGGCATCTTGCCGAAGCATTAATAAAGCTTGGCTATACAGTTCATGGAGCAAAGCGTGCCAACAGCTGTATGAAGAACCTGAGCGGTATTACTGACGAGTTGACTCTACATGATATTGAATTGCTCGATATCTCAACTCTGCAGCAGCTGCTCAGCACCATTCAACCAGATCAGATCTACATGCTGATATCTGCACCTCAGTCAGCATCCATCGAAATACTATCCGAGATCAATCTGAAAGGCACATGGTCTCTTCTTGAATCGATGAGGCTTACAGGCTGCCAGGGACGTCTCGTCTTTATTGGGTCCAGTGCCATATATGGAGTTACCCCCGCTGGCGAAAACAGACCAGTTGATGAAGAAACGCCACCTAAACCGACAAGTGATTATGGACTTGCAAAACTCCTCCAGGAGGAACTGGTCAGGCATTACAGTCAATTCAACCTCTCAGCAGTACTAGCTCGACCATCCAATCTCATCGGACCTCATCAGCGATCTGGATTGGTCTGCAGTGATTATGCTGAAAAAATCATCCGGATTGAAAGAGGTGAACAAAAACCTGTCCTGACTGTACATGGACATGAGAATATCAGAGACTTCCTGGATGTTCGTGATGCTGTCAGCGCCTATATTGCACTTGCTGAACAAGGTACTGATGGTGAAATTTATAATGTGAGCTCTGGAGTAGGATGGACTATCAATCATACAATAAGCCAACTGGCAAACCTAAGCCATATACCATTACAAACGGAATTTATTTCTGATGGTAGTGCAAACTGCCAAATATGCAGTAATGATAAAATCAGATCAGAACTAGGATGGAAACCAATGATACCATTAGAACAGAGCTTGCAGGATCAGCTGAATCATCAGCGCAGTAGACACACATCAAATCAACTTTCTGAACCACAACTCAAGTAATCGTATGAATTGGTCAAATAAAAAAGTTATTGTAACCGGAGCAGGCGGATTTATCGGCAGCCACTTATGTGAACGTTTGGTATCTGAAGGGGCAGAAGTAACCGCCTTTCTCAGATACACATCCACTCCCCACAACGGCCTGCTCAATCTACTTCCTGAGAACATGGTAAATTCAATCAGAATAATACGTGGTGATCTCCGTGACCCAGATGCAGTTCAAAAAGCCTGTTACAAGCAAGATATCGTATTTCATCTTGGGGCACTAATTGCTATCCCTTACTCCTACATCCATCCCACCGAAGTGGCAGAAGTAAACACCATGGGGACAATAAACCTGCTCAATGCAGCCAGACACAATGATGTCGAACGAGTAATCCACACCTCAACCAGTGAAGTATATGGCACTGCAAAACGAGATTTAATAGATGAAAGCCACCCGTTGACAGGCCAGTCTCCATATAGCGCCAGCAAAATCGGAGCTGATGCCTTGGCTGAAGCCTACCAGCGTTCTTTTGGCCTGCCTGTTGCAACCATACGCCCATTCAATACTTATGGTCCACGTCAGTCAGGCCGGGCAGTTATACCGACAATCATCGGCCAGGCATTATCAGGTGATCAGGTTTGCCTGGGCTCTTTAAGCCCAACGCGTGATCTTAATTACGTTACCGACACCGTGGAAGGCTATTTAGCAGTTGCTCAATGCGAACAGGCAATAGGTGAGGTAATTAATATAGGGAGCGGAAAAGAGATCAGCATTGGTGAACTTGCAAAACTGATCATTAAACGCATTGGCCGTGAGATCCCCGTCGTTAGTCAAACAGAACGTATGCGTCCACCTAACAGTGAAGTTTTTCGATTAATCTGTGATGCTTCCAAAGCCAAACAGCTTGCTAATTGGGAACCTCAAGTCAGTCTTGAACAGGGCATTGATCAGGTAATCGACTTTATGCGAGCCCATCCAGGCTGGGTAATCACCAATGATTACCAGGTATAGTCGTTGTATCTGCAGCAGTTACACAGAGCCAGACATCAAGGAGGCGGGTTAATAGACGATGCGTGTCATAACTCAAGTCAGTGGCGCAATTGCTTTTGCGGTAGTTTTTGTCGTTCTTTCCGTCTATATTGACCCGATAAAGGCGGCCGCAGTCATGTTTGGACTGATTGCCGGAGCTGTCCTTTTTCTCTATCCTGAAATTGCCCTTATTTTGGCAGTTGCAACTATTCCTCTGGAGGGATTGGGACGAGTCACAGCATCTACCAGCTTAAATGTCATCTCTATTGCAAAGTTATTTGGTCTGATCGCTCTGCTGGGATGGATTTACCGCACCATACTGTATCGGGAAAAACCCCTGGTACCAAAAGAATTCCTGCTGTTGTGTCTTTTCTTGATCATTGGTGTTATCACCCTTTTCTATACCAGCGATCTGCCTCACGGAATGGCACGCACCATCAGTTTCTTTAGTACGTTTATCTTTTTTCTCCTGATAGTCAACTTAATACAATCCCATAAGTTACTTATAGAATGCATTGCCGCCCTGCTCATTGTCACAGCAGGAATTGGTGTATTTGCATTGATTCAAAGATACCTTCCACAGTACACGATCTTTAGCGTAACAGACACCGGTATTGATGCCATGGGCGTTTATTTAGATCTTTCTGAACAGGCTATCATTGGAGAGGTCATCATGCGTAGCAGTGGCACAACAGGTAGTCCGCATGTTTACGCAGGCAATCTTCTGGTTGCTATCCCCCTCTACTTCTATTTCATGCGTATAACAAATAATGTCTGGGTTAGATTTGCTTGTCTGGCGGGCTTAATTCTTGCGTTTATTAACCTCGTACTAACCCAAACTCGCGCTGGATTGATAGCCTGTATCATTGCCTTGGCGATCCTCCTGTATAAGCGGGTAATAAAATTCAGCCCTCTATTAGTTTTGGGTGTAATTTGTGGAGTGATCATTGCAATCCCGCTACTCCCTGATACTGTTTACGCACGGTTATTTGACATTCAAAACTACACCGTTAAAGGCTCAGATACCCTCCAGGCAAGATTGCATTATTGGGAGTCCGGTTTAGAAATGCTCAAAGAAAACTGGCTATTTGGAATGGGAATCGGCAACTTCTCAGAACTGGCAAAATATCAACCACTAGCAACACCAGGGCATAGTTTTATGCATAACATCTATTTACAGATGTTTAATGAGGTGGGTATTTTTGGTCTGGCGACCCTACTTATCTTTTTTGTTGCTATATGGCGCAACTTCGCTACTGCAGAACATCACTTCCACGCTATTGGACAACACAATCACGCCCTGCTTAGTAGCAGCCTGTTTGTCAGCTTTCTATCGATGTTAATACTGGGAATGTCGATCGACTTTCTCCACTTCGCCATAAAAGACTGGTGGTTTATTGTCGCTCTTTCCATATTCCTTAAAATGGAATCAGTAAGACTATACGGCTCTACCCATAAGCAGAGTTACGAACACTGATTTTGAGAGCAGATTTTTATAACCGTCGATATAACCAATTCGGAATCCAGTTCCGTCTACGGTTATAGGCAACACCGATGATATTAGGCTGGGAACGCTTTATCTCTCGCAATGCAGCCTTTGCAGCCGCCCAACGGGTACTACCAGGCCTGGCAACTAATACAAGACCATCCGCCAAAGTCGCTAACAACAATGCAAATGCACTTGAAAAAACTGAACCTGCATCGATCAAGACATAATCATATTTTGCTTTTATCTCATCAGTTACTTTAGAGAACAAAAGAGGATTAAGCAGATTGGCAGTATCTTCCCCGGAAGAGCCACCCGTCATAATATGCAGATTTGTTATGTTTGTAGGTTGACATGCCTCTGATACCTCACAGCCCCCACAAAGAGCATCTGTAAGCCCCAGCCCCAAATCCATATTAAAACTCTTATGCAGCGATGGATCATCGATTGAACCATCAACCAGCAACACCTTGGAGCCATCATCTTCTGCTATTTCAACTGCAAGATTCTTTACCATTGTAGAGCATCCCTCACCACCAGAAACACCCACAAAACAGATGCAGCGTAGATCTGTTTCCTGGTCGGAAGAAAAGATTGCAAGTTTTAATCTTCCAACTTCGTCTCTATTCATGACCTGGGTGACTCCGTCAGTGCACCAAGGAACTTAACCTCAAGATAATGTGCTACATCTTCTGCAGTATTCAGGGTTCCATCATACCAGCCTAGAGAAAATGCCACGGCAACAGAGAAAAGCAGGCATAGAATGCTACCAATAATAATAATCAATACCTTCCTAGGTTTTACCGGTTTTTCGCTCACCACAACTGGATGAACGATACGCACATTAGAAATTCGTTCCTTATCAAGTACTTTATCAATGCGGGCAGCCTCAAACTCTTTGCGATAGAGCGCAAGATTTTCCTCACCTATCTTAAGGTCGCGCTCCATTTTCCTGACCTCTACCGCATTGCCAGTAATAACACCCAGTTCGCTCTGATACTTCTGTAGCTGTTTCTCCAGAAGAACCTTCCTGGTCAGTAGAATATCCAGATCTTCCTGAAATATATCAATTTTGCGTTGCGTCTGTGCAGTATCTTCGGTTCTCATATCCTTTTTGACCGTACTAATCTCCTTCTCCAGCGAGCTAATCACTTCACTCTTTTTATCGTATTTAATTTCCCTCTTCCGCTTTTCAAGCTTGAGATCCAGCAGGCGTTGCTGATATTTAGCTATTACCACGTTCAGGTTGATTGGAGCTTCAACATCAGTTTTTTTGCGATGATGTTTTACCCTGCTTTTGATTCCTGCAATTGCGTTTCTGACTTCAGCGATATCCACCTCTGCCTTTCGCAACTGTGACTGGATATCCACTATCTTTCGACTAAGTTCCTTTGTTAGAAGTGGATAAGCAAACACTTTGTTCTTTAGCTTATACTCATAAAGTGCGCGCTCGCTTTCATTCACCCTATTCTCGAAATGAGTTATCTGATTAGAGAAAAACTGGTCTCCATAGAAGGCATTGTGTACCTTTGTATGCGCTTCCATATAGATATCCAGCATTGTCGATAAAATTTTCTTTGCAGTCTCCCGCTCCTTCCAGAGTAGGCTGATATCTATGACGTCACTATTAAATGAAGTCTCCACATCCAGGCTCTTTTGCAGTTTTTGTACCGCCTGCTCATTTTCAGTCAGCGGCTTTGAAAGATTAAAAAGATACAGGACCTCCTTCACACCCCCAATAATATCCTTTATCCCACTAATAGCTGTCTGCTTAAATTGACCCCATATAGTCTTGGCAGGGATAACTGGCGGGAAGAATGTCTCTACACCAAGTCGTTCTACCACACTCTCGGCAACAAAACGGCTGGTTAAGATATCAGCCTCAGCTGTTACGTCCTGCTGACGAACCCCAGTGCTAACAACCTGTTGATGGGAAGTTTGCCTCGTAATGGCAGAGATATTGACATTTTCCCGCCCTAACTTTACGAGCAAACGGGTATTGGCCTCATAAGAGTATGGCCAAAAACTGGTTACTCCATACAGGGCTGTAAGTGAAATGATCAGCATCAACCACATCACACCACGACGGCGATAAAGCGCAGTCAGAACATCACGAAAAGATTTAGAATCAGGTCTAGGCATAGTTATCTGTTAACGCCTAAAAGTACTTATGACAAGGAATCCGCATAATTAACATGCAGTTATCAAAATTATGATGTACAAGCGCAAAATAGTAACTCCCTCACTCTCCAGCAGTTCAACCAGACAACGTCATCAATGGTTCTTCAAACACCATCAGGGAAAGTGGCTAATTGCACAATCTAATGATCGTAATATAATAACAACATAGATTCAGTTCAACCAATAACAATTAACCGACCTATATAGTTAGGTATCAGGTATAATATTGGAATATAAAAAAAATGGAAGCCTCGGATATTACCGGTGTCATACTTGCTGCAGGCAAAGGTACAAGAATGCGGCAACTTGGCATGGGCTGCCCAAAACCACTACTCCAGATCTGTAACAAACCTCTAATCTATCGCCAAATTGAACAACTGAAGGCATTGGGTATTACTAATGTCTTTGTGGTCATCGGCCATTTAGGTCATCAAATAGTGACTTATCTAAGTGCCAATCCAGTGCCAGGTGTCAATATCACCTTTAAAGAACAGGAACAGATGTTGGGGATTGCCCATGCTATTGGCCATCTGGAAGAGTGTATGGATAGCCCTTTTCTTTTGCTATTAGGGGATATCGTATTTCATTCCAATCAGCTCTCTATGATGCTTCAGCCATTTTTTAAAGGCGAAGCTGGCGCTGTGCTGGCTGTCAAAGAAGAGAGTGATGTTGATGCCATCAGAAAGAACTTTAGTATAGTTACGGATGAGGCAGGATTTGCAAAACGCGTAATGGAAAAACCGCGAATTGTAACTAATAATCTGAAAGGGTGTGGTCTCTATCTTTTCGACCTGACGATTTTTGATGCCGTTCGCAAAACACCCAGGACAGCTGCTCGGGATGAGTATGAGATTACTGACTCCATCCAGATACTTATTGACCTTGGAGTTAAGGTAAAGGTTTCCCCAGTTATCATCTGGGATATCAATCTAACTTACACATGCGATTTACTCACATGTAATCTCTATTGGAAACAACTCCATTCGCCGAATGAAACCAACCTTATCGGCAGTCAATGCCGTATTCATCAGGACGCCAAACTCCATAATGTAGTCATCGGTGATGGTGTCAAGATAATTCATCCAATTCAAATAAGTGACTCTCTTATTCTGTCAGGATCAACAATCTTGACTGACGAGGATCTTCAACAGGTTGTCGTTACACCCAATCACATAACACAATGCAAAGTAGATCACATAGCTCACAAAGGATGACCTGATGAGCCAACAGCTATACAAACGCGCCTTGGTAACAGGTGGTGCCGGCTTCATCGGCTCTCATTTGGCAAAAGCACTCATTGAAGAGGGATTGGAGGTTGTCATTCTGGACAACCTGTCAGTAGGAAAAATAGAAAACGTACCTGAAGGAGCACAATTTATTGAAGGTGATCTGCTTGATAACAAGTCTCTTAGGAAAGCAATATCAAATGTAGATATCGTCTTCCATAACGCCGCCAAAGTTAGTATACGCGCATCATTGGAAACCTTTGCAGATGATGCCAACAACAACATAATGGGGACTCTCAATCTTTTGAAGATTTGTAATGAGGCAAGCATACGCAAACTTGTTTCCGCCTCATCAATGGCTGTCTACCCTGACTCACCAATAGCCAAATCGATTTCAGAGGACTCTGAAGCTGCACCACTGACACCCTATGGCATAAGTAAACTGGCGGGCGAAAACTACTGCTTACAACTTGGCAGAATGATGGGATTTGATGTGACAATTTTACGTTATTTCAACACCTATGGGATAGGCCAAGCATTTACGCCCTATGTTGGAGTAGTAACTATTTTTATTAACCGGTTATTGGCGGGCAAATCTCCTAAAATCTTTGGTGATGGAAAACAAATAAGAGATTTTGTCTCAGTCGAGGATATCGTGCAGGCGAATATCAAAGCAATGCAGTATAGCCATGGATGGGAGGTATTTAATGTTGGTTCAGGCCGAGGGACCTCTGTGTATGAAATTGCTCAAATTTTGATAAGAGAGCTTGCACCTGAGATACAAGCAGAATTTGCTGCAGAACACCCTGGTGAGGTAAAAAACTCTGTTGCAGATATCTCTAAAATCTCCCAGTTCCTTCACTATCAACCAAAAGGAGTTTTGGAGCATGATTTACGTGAAATAGCGACGTACTATAGAAGTATCAGCCAGAGAAAGTCGGGGTAGTTATGAAAACAAAGGATGTACCTGTCGTAATCTTATGTGGCGGATTGGGAACACGGCTCCGAGAAGAGACTCAAATTCGCCCAAAACCAATGGTTGAAATTGGCCATGCCCCAATCCTCTGGCACATCATAAAGAGTTATTCTCATTATGGGTTCAGGCGTTTTATCCTTTGCCTTGGATACAAGGGTAAGGTCATAAAAGATTTTTTTCTTAACTATGAAACCTGGGGGGAAGACATCACTATAAATCTAAATCCTGATGGAACAGTAACACATAAAAAAAACACTTCCAGGAGAGAACCATGGGAGATAACACTGGCAGAAACAGGTGCTGAAACCATGACTGGAGGACGGATTGCCAGAATTAAAGATTATATTGATACAAACACGTTCATGGTGGCCTATGGTGACAGTGTTGCCAACATCAACTTCGAGCAAGAATTAGCCTTCCATCAGAACCATGGTAAACATGCAACATTAGCTATTATGAACCCCCGCTCGCGCTTCGGTGTTGTCGACTGTAATGATGAGGGTATAGTTCAACAGTTCAGAGAGAAGCCTATGCTTGAAAATTGGGTTAATGGCGGCTTTTATGTCTTCAACAAAGAGGTCTTTGACTACCTGGATCCAGACTGCATACTGGAAGTAACCCCTTTGGAGCAACTTAGCGCAGAGAGACAGTTGGTAGGCTTTCGTCATAAGGGGTGCTGGGAAGCGATGGATACCTATCGTGACTACTTGGCACTAAACCAACTCTGGGAAAAAAAACAGGCGGGATGGAAAGTTTGGGACGACTAGGATCTCTGAAACCACAAATACTCCCGTATCGCCAGGGCACATGCCCTGCCATAGAGACCCGCCCAGACCAGTATGCGCCTCGGATCAAGACTCCTATATTTCTTATATAGGCAATAGAAGCGAAAACTTCCCTTCGCAAAGTCGAGATGATGCCTGCGCCAGACCGAGGGTGGCCGACGCCCACTTCCAAACCCTTCATAATGGACAATTCTAGATTGCGGATGGAGAAACATCTTCCAGCCATGTT
Source organism: Chromatiales bacterium (assembly GCA_028278145.1). Classification (GTDB taxonomy): domain Bacteria; phylum Pseudomonadota; class Gammaproteobacteria; order Chromatiales; family Chromatiaceae; genus JAAGZL01. The sequence goes on from JANQEV010000077.1 coordinate 48,535, forward strand.
CATGTAATCCAAGAGAAAGTACCGGCTCATTCCAATAGTAAAGATCCTCATCGAGCGCGCCGGCATCTAAAAATGCCTGTCTCCTGTATAACCCACCGGCATGAGAGATCCAGTCCACTTCAAATGGTTCACCTGCTTCCAATGCATCTGCACAGATGTACTCCCGATACCAGCGATTTGATGGCAACAGACGGGAAAGAAGTGACAAACGGCCAAACAGGGCATTTGCTGGCTCAGGGAAGAGTCGTCCGGAGTATTGCTCGCTCCCATCCGGGTAAAACAAGCGTGCTCCTACACCACCGGCAACTGGCGTCTCGTCCATAAACTCAACTAACAGATCAACAGCCTCTGCCTTGACTTGCGTATCATTATTTAGAAGCAGTACATAACGTCCATTTGCCTCTCGAACTGCCTTATTGTTTGAACCGCAATATCCAAGGTCCTGCTGATTATAAACCCCGCGAACTTCAGGATAGTCGGATTTGACCATCTCTACACTACCATCCGTAGATGCATTATCTGTCACAATAATTTCATAACTGCACCGGCAAGGTCGTCCTTCTCCTTGCAGGCTATCCAGACAGTCCTGAAGAAAGCTGCGACCATTCCGATTAGCAATTATGATAGAAACATCGGGTTCCATGAAAGACTCGACTTTGATAGCTTTATTTATTAAAGATCTTTTAACCCTGCCGGTGTTTTATCATCATCAAGGAATTCCCGATACCACTGAATGGTCTCATCCAATGCACTCTCCATACTCCAGCTCTCGCTCCAGCCCAACATCTCTCTTATCTTCTGACTATCAAGATACTGAGCTTGTATTTCGCCTCCGGCCTGGTCAAGTATCTTCGGCTCAAAAGGCACATCCATTTTCCTACTAATCAACTCAGCCACTTCCATGACCGATTTTGGTGCCTCCATCGAGACATTAAAGGCATTACCCCATATTTCCTTCTTATCCATACCGTAGGCAATTGCCAGGTAGCCATCCACAACATCCTGCACATAGATGTAATCCCTCAACATAGTGCCATCACTACGGATATTCAGCTGTTCTCCGTAATAACCGGCACGGATTGCCCCGGGAATAAGTCTGTTCCAGTTTAGATCCCCGGGGCCGTAGATATTTCCACAACGAGAGATACAGACCGGCAGCTTGAAATGGTGATGGTAGGACTGGCAGATCAAATCCGTACAGGATTTAGAAACATCGTAAGGTGTTCGGCCTTCAAGTCGATGTGTCTCCTTATAGGGTAAATCGTCTGATTCACCATATGCCTTATCGCTTGATGCAACAACAGTTGCACGTACTCCAGGAGTCAGTCGTATAGCCTCAAGAAGATTCCAGGTTCCGCGAATATTAGAGTCAAAGGTAGATAGAGGAGAGTTATTGGCAATAGGTACAATAGTTTGTGCCGCCAGGTGAAACACGGTGTCAATCTCATATTCATTTACAAGGCGCAGCATCAACTCAAAATCCAGCAGATCACCGTGCACTACGGAGATTTGCTGCCCCTTGGGATTACGCCACAGATTGGAATGTGGAATCCCATCTCGTACCAGCCCGACTACCTCGGCACCAAGCTCCATGAGACGAACTGCCAGAACCGAACCCAAAATCCCTGTACAACCAGTCACCAGAACATTTCTTCTAGCCCAATAATTACTGGATAAATACGCTTTCTCTCTCATGTTCAATTCTAAACTCCGTATTCAGACACCCTACCAGAAGCGACATAAAAACTATCTAATTGATAGCATTTCAGTATATTGATAAGTTATATTAATATAACTAATGCAGGCTATCTACTTACTTACGTAGGCCACAGTCTTAATATTAAGAGCATCAGATATAGATGGATTTCAATCTCCCCGATCGTGTAGGTTTTCGCCGTTTAAAGCTACTGGAAGATAAACGTGGTAGTTTAATAAAAATCTTAATGCATCAACATCTCCCCACTGAAAAAACTGAATTTGGTGAAATCTATCTGACCCACGCAAACCCTGATGGGATTCGTGGCAGCCATTATCACAAAATGACCACAGAGTGGTTTTGCGTGATCCATGGCAGTTTTATCATGCAACTGCAGGATCTTTACCAGAGCGAGAGCAAGATATATACAAACCGTGTTTACGCCGAGCGACCAGTTATTATCACTGTACCTCCTGGCATTGCTCATGCTTTTATAAATCCGGGCCCTGGACATGCAACACTGTTAGCTTATGCTGACCGCCCCTATAATCCTGAGGATACTGATACCTATTCATGGCAACCGCCAGCTGATATGCAAGCATCAGAGACAATCTAGTATTTAACTGAGGTTCTTGATTTCATGTCCCATTCAATACGACGCCAAGTGGTTGACATTCTGAATCAGCTCAATCTTATTCAGGTTGTTAATGAATTACGCGGCGCCTCTTCCATTCTTAAGCCTCAAACACTGTCAGGCAACATAAGACACCGACTTGTTGGTGCTGAAGATCAACTTCCAATACCCCCAACGCGATTAATCTACAAAGTGTCAAATATCTATGATGTAGATACATTTCTCAGGTTGGGAGCACTAGGCTATCAAACGGTCATACAAACACTACAACGCAACAGGATTACACCTGACATGCTCCAGACCATACTCGATTTTGGTTGCGGCTGCGGGCGCGTCACCCGTCATTTCAAACAATTACCCATGATCAAGGTTTATGGCTCAGACTATAATCACCAAGCCATTCAGTGGTGCAGGAAAAACCTGGATTTTGCCAAATTCAGCACCAATCAACTTGAACCACCACTATCATATGAAGACTCAAGCATGGACCTGGTATGGGCTTTCTCGGTCTTTACTCACTTAAGTAAGGAGCTTCATTATGCCTGGCTGGAGGAGATCCTCCGGATACTAAAACCCGGTGGGTATTTGATGTTCTCTGCACATGGCGATTCCTATCGCCCACAGCTTTCAAATAGTGAACAGGCGATGTTCGATAATGACCAGCTTGTAATCCGCTTACAAAACCTGTCTGGCAAGAATTTATGTAATGCTTTTTATACTGAGAATTTTGTTCGCAATCATCTTACACGCGGCTTCTCTGTTGTGGACTTCATTCCAGAGGGAGCATTGGGAAATCCAACTCAGGATATATATCTACTACGCGCTGAAAAATAGAAAACCTGCCCAGATTCTTACACATCGAGATTATTCTCGACTGGTATTCTTGTGGCTTTGAAAAAACATCAATGTTCGTCTCACCCCATCCTGAACCGAGGTTGACGGTGTCCAGTCTGTCATAGATTGCAACCGATTGATGTTGACCGGCAAATGCTCCATCTCTACGACTCGGGTTGATATCGAACTAAACTGCAGTTGTCCTTCTGTAATACCAAGAACAGTTGCTGCTGCCTCTACAAACTGTCGCACAGTCATTAGAACACCTGAAGCAAGATTAACAACTGTACCTGGAGGCGCTGAGGAAACAGCCAGACGGATAATGCCTTCAACAACGTCTTCTACATAGATAAAGTCTCTCTTCTGCACGCCTGAACTCAACTGGATCGTCCCTCCTTCCTGCGCCCCTTTCATAAGAGAAGGAAGAAGCCGATGAGAAGATTCTCCGGGCCCATACACTGTGAAAGGTCGAGCTATTAGAGCAGGCAGTGCTGTTCGATTACAGGAATTAACTAAGGCCTTCGTACCTTTCAGTTTTGTTGTTGCATAAAGCGATGTCGGATCTGGTATCGATTCCTCATCCAAATCCCCCCCTATTGCACCATACTCAAAGCCTGACCCAGTATGCACCAATGCCTGTGCTTGCCATGAGCGATCCCGAGCCGTCTCAAGACAATCTGCCAATCGCTCCACCAGCCTCACATTAAGCGCATGTGCAATTTCCTTGTTATTTTCTTCCGGATTTACGCCATAGCCAGCAAGATTAAATGTGACTGCGGGACGGATGTCATGGATAGCCTGCTCAACAGTTCCTGCCTCAAGCAGATCTGCCTCTATATACTCGCCGTCTACTTCAAAAGCAGAATAAAGGCGCCTTGCCCGCTCAGCATCACGATGGAATAGATAAACTTTAGCCCCCATACTACAGAGCTTCCGGGCCAACCAAATCCCTATAAAACCTGTTGACCCAAGCACAACAACCCGTGTGCCTTTATAGTGTGATGTGACTTGTTCCCACTCCATCTGTTTATCTTTGTTTTCTGGATTTCCTGGGTACATTCAACCATGCATCCCACACGGACAAGCTAGGTCGTGGCTTCAATTCCCCATTATATAGCCCCGTATCCCGCCACTGTTTTAACCATGGGCTTGCGCCTGCATCCGACATTATGTCCCACAACTTGTCATAGTCGATAGAGACAAACCAGATTACAAATTCCGCATCTAGCTTGGCGGCCTCCATCAGTAAACGTTGCACATACTTTTTTTGCTCAGTCTCATTACCGGGAATAATGACCAAGCGTGAAATATATGTAAATGTCTGCGCAAGAAAGCCGGTTTCTGATATTGCAAAAGGTTTGCCTGGTGCAATACTTTTAACCTTTGCGAACCAGTCTGATGGAACCCGACCAGCATCACCGCCAACCCCATCATACATATACGGATAGGTACTAACGGAAAATATATCCGAATAAGGAAGTAGTTCTTTGGTCTCTTTAGACTGCTCACGCATGGTTTTGGAATCGCCAAGGACAAAGGTCAAAAAGACAGGTAGCTTAGGATAGGCCTTTTTCAGCGCCTTGTAGGTTTTAATAAGCAGAGTCTTGAATTTGGGGTAGCCCTTAGGATTATGGCGAGCAACATCACTAACCTCAACTGCATAAGCCAAATAGTCCGGTTTGAACCGCTCAACCATTATTTTGCAATAGTTGATGTAAGCCTGAATAACATCTGGATCATCAAATTCTTTATTCTTCCATCTTCCCGGGCGTTCTACATGACTGTCATCACCCCAATAACCGGCCAGTGAGGCCCGGTCTGTCGCCAAAGGAGATAGCGCAAGATAGACTCGCTGGTTTTTTGATCTGTTTTTTAAACGGTTGCCGATATCCCTTTCGGCATTGGAGTGGAAGGACTTTCCTTTAAACGCTTCTGGCCACGGAACACCTTCATCAAGATGATGCGCTACGATATCACCATGCTTTCTGATGACTTTATATGTCTGCTGATAAGCTTTATCGGAAATATCGTATGGTTGGGGTGTAAACCCCATATAGAAAGGTCTTGATGCCGGCAGTCTCTCCGTTTTCTCTCCGGCTTTCACGTCACACACACCTCCCAATGAAAACCCGATCAAGGCAACCAATGCAAACCTTAAACTGTTTCCCAACCTCAACCATCGAGTCCAGTCTGCCTCATTTTCGGCGTACCACAGCATAATAGTTCTCTCCTCTCTTCCATGGCATGAACCCAAACCCATATGTAATTAAACGATTAACTCCATTGAAAAGAAGCTTCTGAACAATAAGCGGTATCCAGTTGAAATAGGGGGTATCCCACCAGAAATCACTTCCATCACGCACAATAGTGAACCCAGCATCTCTCAATTGGTTCCGCCACTCATCAATAGGTGTAATATTAATATGGGTATCATCCCGCCAACCGTGCCACTGTTGCATGCGCTCTTCCCAGGGTCTGCTGTCATCAGGGATACGACCCTGTTTTACCTGACAGCCCAAAGACTGGGGGTTAGGTGTAGCGATAACCATAAGACCACCGGGCTTCAATAGTGTTCGGGCCATATTGAAAAACTGTCTTGGTGTCTCCAGGTGCTCAATCAGATCGAAAGCAACAAGACAATCCAGACTCTCATCCTGCAAAGGAATCTTCTGTGCATCAGCTTGAAACAGTCCAGTATGCCCGGTACGCTCTCGGGTCTGTTGCAAGGCAGCATGGGAGATATCCATAGCAAATGCGTTATATTTTTTTTTCAACCTTTGCAACAAAAAACCAGGACCACAGGCCACCTCAAGGACAGTAACCCCGGGTCGAAGCTTCCACCCCAGGTAACGCTCCCAGAAATCGTAGAAAAAACGCCGTTCACCTATTGGCCTGCCCAGCATATTTTTCACATCATAGCGTGCAAAATAGTCCTGGTCATAGCCCATTATTTATCTCCAAAAAGCCCCTCATATATTCAAGCACAAGACATATCTGCATGAGCTGCGATCATTACAGGGCTGTCATTTTGCATAGGATAAGCTCTGCCACAGCCAGAGCAACACACCTTGTTATTACCAAGAAAGGCGTCCTCACCACAGGCTGGGCAAGCCAGCAAGTCATTTAAATCAGGCCTCACATCTGAAAACAGCTTGCGCACACCAAATCCAAGTACTGATCTTATCTTTGCCATCACTTTTCTGCTGAACAGAGTATACATCTCCACCTCAGGCTCTGGCTCTGGCTCAGGTGCAACCTGCATTGGTTCTCCATCGATATGAAAGTCTATACATCCATTAGAGTATGGGTAACGGATTTCAAAAATGTCATTACGTGTCAGCAAAAGATGCCTGAGTTCATGGCTTTCAGGCCAAAGCTGCTGAAATAGATCACCAAAGGGGCCTTTATCCTCTGGTTGCTTGGCACGTAATAGAAGGCAATCATTTTCCTGAGTGATATACCAAAGATGTGTACGTTCGGCGATAAGCAACTCGAAGCTTTCACTGGGCGTTATGATGCAACCACTTCTGGCTACCCTACAGGCTTCACTCAAAAAGGCAGCCGGATCCTCAAGGTGTTCCAACATATGAGAACTGATGAGATAATCAAAAGCACCATCACGAAAGGGCAAACGATATGCATCACTAAAGACAAAAGGACGATCAGTTACCGTATCAGCAGTTACATTGCCGCCATAGCGAGCCTCTTCGCCATATTCACCAAGATCACATAGCACATTACTGCGCGCAAATGGACGATTTCCACTCCCCACCTCAAGCACCAGATCACTGCGCGCAATATCCATAAACTGCCAATCCCAAAGATACCCTTTAAGTGACATCTTATTGCACCTTATTTGCATTAATACTGGATTGAGTCATCTGTTAATAGCTCGGTAAACCTCAAGCGTCTCCATTGCAGCTGTTTCCCATGAAAACCTGGATGCCTGCTCAATACTACACATCCCCAACTCCTTGCGTCTTACCTCATCCTGCAGCATGTCAAGCAACGTCTTGGCTATCTCTTCTGTATTGTCTGGATCAAACAGAACTCCCGCCTCACCCACGACTTCTGGTAAAGACTTACGGTCAGAGACAGCAACAGGGGTGCCGCATGCCATTGCCTCCAGTGGAGGAAGCCCGAAGCCTTCAAATAGCGATGGGTAGACAAAAAGCTCGGCAGCACTATAGAGATATGGTAGATCATCCACCGGTATGTGTCCCGGGCAAATCACTTGCTCTCCAAGTCCAAGCCTTGCTATTTCATCCATGACCAGAGCACCATGATATTGGTCGCGCCCTACCAGAACCAGCTGAAATGATGGATCGAGTTCAGATCTGATACGTGCAAAAGCCTGGACTAGGCGAATCAGGTTTTTTCTTGCGTGAAAACGTCCGACATACAACATAAAGGGAGATCTAATCCCATGTCTTTCTAGTCTGGAAGAACGCTCCTCAGATTCAGGAATTGGACGAAAGATAGGGTCAGCTCCTTCATGAATAACGGTGATCCTGGATTCCGGAATCTTGTAGTAATCTATAATACTGTTCTTGGTTGCATTAGAGACTGCAATTATATGTTCTGCCTTTAAAATACCAAGCCATGTCATAAAAGCCAGTCGCTTTCTGACAAGAAGCGGGTACCACTCAGGATGTTCTATATATGCAAGATCGTGAATCGTAAATATCAATTTACCAGGACAAAAGAGAGGAGGAACCACCAGAGCATGAAACAGGTTGACTGGATTTTTAACCAGTTGCCATGGAATCCCAGCAGCAAAGGCATACCATCGGGATGAACTCCCGAGATAATACCGCTTCACGTTAGAATTGCACTGTGACAACTCACTCAAGGCATCCTTATATGATACATAGATCTCATACTCATTTATTTCATCCACTGCTGCCAGTGCTTTAATCAGGCTTTCCTCGTACGTTTCCAGTCCGCCCGCATTGGTGCCAATCCACTCCGCACTCATCCCGATTTTCATATCATCTCTCGTTTAACAGAAAAATATCACTGTTTCTCAGCCTGATATTACAGCTTAACACCTAATTATTGTTCGACATTGTAAGTACCAGGGATACAACATGGAGAGATAAAAACGAAAGCGTAAAAAAGATGTGCCTTCATGAATAGAAACTCTCTTCATACTAAAAGGGGTTGGATTGCAGCCTGAGTTTATCCCTGGGTCTGTAGAGAAGGCGGAGGTAAAACCAGCTTCTTCAGTCAGTTGTTTGAGTTGTTCATCGAGCGCACCGTAAGGATAACAAAATGCCTTTACTGTAGTGTTCAGCTGCTCTTCGATATGGCTTCTCGATTCAGTAATCTCTTTCACTGCTGCATCCTTGGACAGAGTTGGCAGAAAGGGATGTGTAACTGTATGGGCACCAAAATCAATGCCTCGCAACATCATCATTCGTGCATCATCCCACGAAAGCAGTGGTAATTGCGCCATATTGAGTGTCTGTCTGGCAATACTTTCAAGCTGATTATTCGGCAACTTGTAAAAGTATGGTATACGCTCCTTGAATGCCACTCTAGCCGCCTGAATCAATCTCTTCTGATCGTTTTGCTGATCCTGATCCAGCTCAAACAGCTCGGGAAAATCTCTCTCTACCCATTTTGACCTGCCACCCATACAGCCTGTCACAAGGAACACCGTTGCAGAAAAACCGTGAGCTTCAAGTTGTGGAAGTGCATGATCAATAAGACTGCGATACCCGTCATCAAAGGTAATGGCAACAACAGGTCGAGTTGGCTTTTTTCCATCAGCCAGATATTGAACTGCCTCACTCAACGGTATCACCTCAAATCTCGATCTGGCAAGCCACTCCATCTGAGACCTGAATATAGCAGGTGACACGGAGACCAATGACCCAGAATCATCAATCGAGTGATAACAGAGTACTCTGATGCCTCTATTTTTAGTGAAACAGTCTAGTAATCGCACCTCAGCTCATCCTCTTAAACATGAGCTACGCCTTCTCTGGGTTCTTTGGTTGCTCTCTTCTGATAGTCAGCCTCAATTGCTGATGCATTCCGAAAAGCCCAGAGCAGCACGAATCCTCCCAGCAACAGCTTAGATATCAGGATAGTAATCGCAGCTCCTATTGCCCCAAATAAAGGAATCAATACAACAAGCCCCAATGCTACTCCTACTAATGTCAGCAGATCTATCAGAACGAGAAGACGAGGATTATTCATAGCCAGGAGAGGGGCAGCCACAGGAAATACTATGAGCCAAAATATATAACCTGGCACAAGAATTTGAAAAAGTGCGACCGATTCTCTGTATTGTTCGCCATATATCAGTACGATCACCCATTCACTGAAGAGTAAAGTAACGCATGTGAATACCAGAGAAATTGGCAGCATCACCATGGTAAATTTACCAAGAACACCCCGAAAACACCCATCCTGACACCAAGGAACGATTTTTGGATAAAATACCACCGATAAAATACTGGCAACCATTTGCGGTATCAATGCCAGGTTAAATGCAGCAGCATAAATCCCTGTCTCGTGCGATCCACGAAAAGTATTCAACAGCAGTATATCCAGCTTTGTATAAATAACAGCAAAAACAGAGCTTAGTATTAACCATTTACTATAATTGACCAAAGACCCCAAAGTATCCCAACTGGCACCTCGAGTCTTGAGAAACTCTAGGTTCACCAAAAATAATCCCACTATCGCTGCGGCCAGTGGCATAACTGCATATGCCGCAAATGATAGCTCAACTGTTAACATCCCCATATAAACCAAAACCAAGACCAGTGCTAACTTTCCTCCCATATGGATAAAATCCAGAATGAGATAATTCCGGAAGTCTTGCCCCGCCTGGAAGTAAACACTAAAAAAGCCTAACAATAGAGTGGCGAAAACACCGAATAAGGCTAGAATGATCAGATTTGATGCTGAGGAATCTTGTATCAGGACCTGGGATATAAAAGAAGCAAAAGGCAGGCACAAGAACAACAATACCAGTCCTATACCTATTTTTAGATAAAACGCATCTCGCAAAAGGAGCAGGCGTCTCTCTATGTTATTCCTGGCGGCTTCGGGTACAAACCGTAGTACTCCAATATCTAGGCTATTACCAAAAACACCAACCAGAATAACTACAATGCTTGTGCAGATAGTATAGAGACCAAAACCTTCAGCGCCCAGCTGACGGGTAATAATGACATTCATTACAAATGTCATACTCATGATTAGCATTTTAATTAGTGGAACAACAGCCAACGTAAATGAAAATCGCTTGCCCTCTTTTAACATTTACCTGCATCTCCCTAAGTGAGGGTGCAACATATAATAAGCCATTGCCACTTTAGAATCAGTATGCCCCCTTACCCAGCAATACGACCTTAATGGTCTCCCAGAGAATGGAAAGATCGCCAAGCAGGCTTCTATTTTTTACGTACTCTATGTCAAGCTTTACACTATCCTGAAACACGAGATTACCCCTGCCTCTTATCTGTGCAAGGCCGGTTATGGCAGATGGCCTGTGGAACTTCTTAAGCTGCTCGCCTTTATAGTAGGGACTCATTTCCGGGATTTCTGGCCTGGGCCCTACAAGGGTCATATCACCACGCAAAACACACCAGAAGTTGGGCAACTCATCTAGGCTGGTACAACGCAAAAAAGCCCCTACCCGTGTCACACGAGGATCATTCGCCTCTTTGAACTTGAATTTATCAAGTTCATTATCACTATACTCATAACGATACATCTCCGGGAAACGCTCTCTTGCATCCACATACATGGTCCTGAATTTCAAAAACCAAAACGGCCTGCCAACCATAAATACATTTCTTCTGCATTGCTTTCTCGGCTTATGGTGCTTTTCCTGACTCCCAATAGAGATTGCATTTCCCTGACGACGATCAGACACTCCATGCTTGCGCCGGTCTTTTGTCATCCTGACCTGCCAGAAAAAAGCTGGCCCAGGTGAGTCAAGGCGTATGATAACCGCTATTAGCAGAATAAGAGGCAAAGTCAGCAGCAATACTGTTAAAGATACTGTTATATCAAGGAAACGACGCGCGAAATATTCATGACTTGTCTCTTCGTGCAATATACCCATATCATCTAATATCTCAGAGCACACGTTGTCTGAAGAGCTTTCCTTTTGAACTTCATCTTTATCCAGCATCATAAAACCTAGCTCATACTACTCACTCAAGGGCAGTCGATGTGAATAATTAGAATGGTCAGAATGTATACCACTACCCTATCGCTATTAGCGTTCCAGCATCAAAATCATCAATCCTATAGTATCAAATATCCTGACCTCTCGTGAGAGAGCATTATCTCCTTCTGACTCTTTATTATCGGATCAATTATGCGCATTTCCAATTTACAATAGTAAAACCAATTTCATCAACAACACTTGGATTCAGATATGTTACGTCAGCAACAATAAATTATTATTCTGTTCGCTCGATTATTGGTGATATTAGTGTGGTACCAACAATATCATTGGTTTCACATGGCGCATATCTAACATGTTGATTTCTTGTTTTTCAACGTGATACCGCATCAGTAATTATCCCTAAATTAAGCCCAGCCCCGTAATAAATACAGGGCAAATGCGGTTGATAGCGATATCAAAAAGTGTAAAGCATATAATTTTTTTTGTTAATCTTAAAGGGATGACAACGCTAGTTAGCCCTTTAATTAATAGCTTCAAAATAAATGCTATGATTCATCGCAACTTGTTCTTTATGAAAAGATATCAAAGAGAGTTGTGATCTCACCAGATATGGTTCTTACTAGATGTTCCAAGTGGATAGATTTTACATGCAGCTTTACAGCTTTTAATAATAATCATTTAAACACCAGGATAACTCATTGACTCATAAGGCAAGGAAAAGATTTGGCCAAAATTTCCTGCACGATCCAGGCATCATCCAGCGCATCGTGGACAGCATTGCCCCGACCCGTGATCAGCATCTGGTGGAAATTGGCCCAGGCCAGGGTGCCATAACAAAACAGCTGCTTGGTGCCACCGGGAGCATGGATGTGGTGGAACTTGACCGCGACCTGGTGGGGCCGCTGGCCGACATGTGTGCACCGCTTGGAGAACTGCACATCCATAATGCCGACATTCTCAAGTTTGATCTGTGCAGCCTGGTGCCGGATGGAGAACAAGTACGGGTGGTAGGCAATCTGCCCTACAACATCTCCACCCCAATCCTGTTCCATCTATTGGAGCGCTCACACTGTATCCGGGATATGCACTTCATGCTGCAGAAGGAGGTTGTACTGCGCATGGGTGCCAGCCCTGGCAATAAACAATACGGACGCCTGTCGGTGATGCTACAGGCCAGATGCAAGGTTACACACCTGTTTGATATCGGGCCTGGTGCATTCAAGCCTGCCCCCAAGGTGGATTCTGCCTTTGTGCGGCTGGAGCCATATACCACTTCCCAGGTCCAGATAGATGATCAAGACTACTTTGCCCGTATGGTGGCGCAGGCCTTTTCCCAGCGGCGTAAGACCCTGCGCAACAGTCTGCGCAAGATGGTGGATGTCGCCGTCATGCAGGAATTAGGGATCGATTCCGGCCTGCGGGCAGAACAATTGGATGTAGCTACCTTTGCCCTACTGGCCAATGCCGCATGCAAAGTAGACCCACCGTCCTGATATTGCAGGGAAATAGCACGCGGTCTGCACTCCTAGCTTATTCCAATTAAAAAACCAGCTTTATGGAAGCATTAGATATTTCACGTAAGATTATCCGTACTAAATTGATCATTTTGATTAACATCAAATCTCCAGGTATTGATGTATAGTTAGATATTAAAGATATCCAGATATCAGTGAGTACTATGTTTGTTGTCGATGACCCAATGCTGGCCCTGATCGCGCGCTTTGTCGTGGATTTCGATCGATTGGATGTCACCAATCAAGAGTTCCTGCAAAAACAGGCTGAGTCCATCAAGGACTACGTATCACAATACCCAGAAGAACAAAAAACCGAAAAGGCACTGGAGTGGATAGAGGCATACGCCAAACAGTATCGCGCTGACTGGCAACAGTCTGTTATAAATGAACGCATAACCCAGAGGCGCTGCCCGGACTGTCCACTTATTGGTCATGGCAGCAACTCCCACTGCGAGATTCACGACCGTTGGGTTGAACTACTAAAGAACTACATGGATAAAGAGATCAACTCGCGAAAATACGTGGAAGAGACCCTGGAGCTACTGACTCAACATAAAGACGACCTTAAGATCAGGAAGATCTCTGGAGCCTGAAGAAGCGTGCCCTTCTAACATATGAGAAAGCTCAGCTAACAAAGTCAAACAGAAAGCACTTCAGCTAGATTGAACTGGTAATCTTATTTGGTTTGAGCATGTTTAGTTTGCTCTTCTGCATATTCAGCAAACTGCTCGCCAACATCCGTAACCACCTCATCAGAACCATCGCCGAAATGGAGAGTGGCATCAGACAGCTCTGTTGGCTCTCCAATGTAGAATCCTTGTGCATAATCGACACCACAATCGATTAAATACTTAAGAATCTCCCTATTCTCCACATATTCAGCAATTGTCTTTTTGCCCAGGGAGTGAGCAATATTATTAATTGATTTAACGATGGCGCGGTCGCTGCTGTCGGTAGCAACACCACGTACAAAAAGACCATCAATTTTTATGTAATCTACTGGCAAGTGCTTTAAGTGTGAAAACGATGAAAAGCCGCTTCCAAAATCGTCTAATGCAAAATAGCAGCCAATGGTCCTCAATCGGGTAATCAGTTCATTGGCTAAAGCAAGATTCGATACCGCCGATGTCTCCGTGATTTCAAACAGCAACTTGCTTGGATCGAGATTCAGCTCAATAATCCGTTGTTCGATCACATCGATAATTTGTGTCTTTGCGATAGTTTGCCCAGAGAGATTTATAGCGAAGGTACCTGAATAGCCCTTCCGTTGCAGTTTCGCCAGTCTTTCAAAAGCTGCATTCACCACCCACAAATCAATCTCATCCATCATGTTGAAACGCTCTGCAGTTGGCAGAAAAGCCCCTGGATAGACGATACCTAATTCAGGGTCCTGCAATCTAAGGAGAATCTCATCATGTCGATGCTCATGGTGCAGATTGGCAAGCAATCCTTCCTTGAAATCTTCTCCATTACCCTTCAATAGCTCACCCATTATACCTTGTATGGGTATGATTGATTGGCTGTGCAACACCAGGCGACCCTGTTCTAGCGCATCATGAATTCGCGTAGACCATCCCAAATCCAGGTCCATGTTTTGCTTACTATCATTTTCCGGCACAAACAGATGAACCTGATTTCGACCTTCATTCTTAGCGATATGACAAGCTATATCCGCATTAGCAAGTACTTCACCTGCTGATTCAGTGGTACTGTCAATCATGGCTATGCCAAAGCTACCATTAACCTTATATTGTTTGTCATTGTAGACAAACATATATTGCTCCAGCATCTTGCGGTAGGCATTAGCTATACTCTCCACTTCATCTTTTTTCACGTTCCTGAGTATTAACGCGAATTCGTCACCACCGAGCCTTGCCAACAGATCGGCAGTACGCAGACGCGACGACAGCATCTGTGCAATTTCCATCAACAACTGATCACCCGCAACATGACCTGCTGTATCATTCACATACTTGAAGCGGTCCAGATCAACATATAGCAGCGCACTGAGTTCATCACTGCGCTGGCTCTTTTGTACCTCTTGCGTCAATTGCTCTTCGAAATGCCTGCGATTTAACAGCTTGGTCAGTACATCATGGTTGGCCTGCCAGCGCAGCTCTTCTTCAAGCAGTTTTCGATCTGAGATATCACGAAAAGCAACTACTGAGCCTTCACGTTCACCTTCGATAGTCAGGGGGTAAACAGTACACTCAACCTGTATTGGGCTACCCGATCTATGCCAGAACACAGTCTCTCTAGCTTGTACTGAATAACCCTGCTCATAGGCTATTTGCAGAAAGCTGTCCTCAGCACTGATCTCCACTCCATCATGCTCTGCATAGTGGAAAATCTTGTGCGCATACTCACCTATAAAATCACGCTCAATATCTATACCCAGAATATTCATACAGGCAGGGTTAATAAAAGATATGCGTCCTTCAGTATCGACACCATAGACACCTTCACCTACCGACTGGAGAATACCACCCAGACGCATGCGCTCTTTTTCTATAGACTTGCGAGCACGTATATGGCGACTCATTGCATTAATACGCGCCAGGAATAGATCTTCACTTTCGTTTTTAAACATGCACTCAACAGCACCGGCCTCAAGACACTCTTTAATCGCATGGTCCAGGTAGGTGCCGGTGATAATGGCGCTGGTCATCCTTGATGTTCTTTGATCCCCTGCCAGTTTGCGACAGAGAACATCACCATTTGCTTCCGGCATAAAATAGTCAATGATAGCAATATCAAAATCTGAGCTGACAGCTTTATCAAATCCCTCAGCAACGGTCGCTGCAGTCTCAGCATAATAGCCATGCTCAGATAATAGCTTCTTGAATTTGTACCTGACAGTGACTGAATCATCCACAAACAGGACGCGAATCTGCGGCTCTACAATTACCTCACGATCAACCTGTTCAACCTCATTCGCTTGCGCCTTTTCATGCAGGGAAAGGAGTATGCTGCGGCTCTCGCGGTAGTCATGCCAGTGCAGAAGTTCAGTATTAGGACGGGAGGCAACACACTGTTCAATCGAACTATCCGCAATCTGCGCCAGCAACACTATAACCAAGCTGGAATACTCTTGGGTGCATATGGTTGCAAAGAATTTCTGGGAGGCCTCTGAGGGCTTTTTGGGCCAACCAACAACGGCAGCATCTAGTCGCTGCTCATTATTGTTATGCCTTAGCAGTATCCTGTGCCCATCTGCATAGTCACTGGCAATAATGACATCGAAGCCGGCCTTTACCAGCACATTTTTCTGCACGTGGCGAATCGTTGGGGAATCTTCGAGAAGTAGTACTCTGAGCAAGGCAGTTTCCAGTTGGGGCTAGCAAACTGCGCTTAACCGTTAGTCTCTAAACGTGTAAAAAATGTATCGGCCTGGCAGCGGAATTCTTTAATAGACAACATTGATTACAGGTCGCCAACACCCAGTATTCACTGATTATTCCGCTAGTTAGACAATTCCATGGCGCTATCTCCATCGAATTGGAAACCTATTACCCTGATTTAAAAGTACTATTCATTTTATTCCCAATACGAATCCGGACAATTGGTTTAGTAATTTGCGTCCTATTCCAGGAATACGCTACTCTCGATAAACCAGTTATCTGGGAATTTATGATGTGATAGGGATTGTATTTCCCTAGGAGATAAAAAAACCCAGAGGTAGCAACACCTGCAGGCTTGGCCTGCATCGCTTGTAAAATTGACTCACTGTCCTGATATTGTTGTGTAACTGCAGGCAACAGATGCACTGGATCTGAACCAGGCATTAATTCATTTAACTGTTGCTACTATTGGCTTATACGCTTCTGTAGAAAGGAAACCCACTCAGAACCATGAACGATAATAACAACGACCTACCCCAGAACGACGATGTATTTGATCATGCCCTGGTGAAATCTGGCGAAGTGATGCCAGGTGTAATCCACCTGCTTCCTGTAACCAGTAGACCTTTCTTTCCAGGACAGGCGGTACCACTGATGATGGAAGAGGCACACTGGAGCCCCACCTTTAATTCCATGGCGGATAAATCCACCAGCATTCTGGGCATAGTCCTGGCAGACGCACCCACGGCAGAAACTGCCCAGCCAGAAGACTTTCGGCGTATCGGCGTAGTAGGACATGTACACCGCATTCAGCAGATTGAAGACCGACTGCAGGTACTGGTGGAGTTCGTGCAGCGGTTTGAGATCCAAAAGGTGATGACCAGCACCGATCCGTTCATCGCACAGGTGGACTATCTGCCGGAACCCAGCGGCAAACCAAACCGCGAGATAAAATCCTATGCCCTGGCCATCATCAACACCATCAAGGAGCTGCTACCGCTAAACCCGCTGTATGCTGAAGAGCTACGCATGTTCCTGGACCGCTTTGGCCCAGAAGACCCATCCCACCTGGCGGACTTTGCTGCCAGCCTCACCTCCTCCAATAAGAAACAGCTACAGGGGGTATTGGAGGCAGTAGAGCTACTGCCGCGTATGGAGCGGGTTCTGGTATTGCTCAACAACGAACTGGAGATGGCCCGCGCCCAGCACGAGATCCGTAAATCGGTGGAAGAGCGCATGGACAAGCAGCAGCGGGAATTCTTCCTGCGCGAGCAGCTCAAATCCATCCAGCAGGAGCTAGGCATAGCCAAGGATGACCGTACTGCAGAGTTGGACAAATTTACAGAACGACTCGAGAGTCTGACCCTGACCAAGCAGGCCCAGGAGCGCCTGGACGAGGAGATGGACAAGCTAGCCATGCTGGAGACCGGATCTCCCGAGTATGCCGTGACTCGCAACTACCTGGACTGGATCACCCTGCTACCCTGGGGCAAACACTCCGAAGACAAACTGGATATGGCCTATGCGCGTAAGGCCCTGGATAAGGACCACTACGGCCTGGACGACGTAAAAGAGCGCATACTGGAGTTTCTGGCCGTGGGCATTATGAAAAAGGAGATCAGCGGCTCCATCGTACTGTTTGTGGGCCCTCCAGGAGTGGGCAAGACATCTATAGGCAAATCCATAGCCGAGGCCCTGGGGCGTGAATTCTACCGCTTCTCTCTGGGTGGCATACGCGATGAGGCCGAGATAAAAGGCCACCGCCGCACTTACATAGGGGCCATGCCCGGCAAGTTCATTCAATCCATGAAGGAGGTGGGTACTGAGAATCCGGTAATCATGCTGGATGAGATTGACAAGGTGGGAGCCTCCTATCAAGGAGATCCTGCCTCGGCCCTGCTGGAGGTACTGGACCCGGAGCAGAACAGCGAGTTTCTAGATCATTACCTGGACCTGCGTTTCGATCTCTCCAAGGTGCTGTTTCTGTGCACTGCCAACCAGTTGGACACCATACCGCGCCCCCTGTTGGACCGTATGGAGGTAATTCCGCTGTCTGGTTACATCGCCAGTGAGAAGCTACAGATCGCCCGTAGGTATCTGCTGCCCAGACAACTGGAACGGGCCGGTCTCAAGCGCAGCCAGGTCAAGATTAACGCCCCTGTGCTGCGCGCCATAATCGAGGGTTATGCCCGGGATGCTGGAGTACGCCGACTGGAGAAACAGATCGGCAAGATCGTACGCAAATGTGTGGTCAAGATCCTGGAAGGGGCCAAGACCCCCATCAGTATCCAGAAAGAGGAATTGAAAGAGTATTTGGGCAACCCCCTGTTTCGCGAGGAGCGCAGCATAACCGGACCGGGAGTAGTAACCGGCCTGGCCTGGACCGCCATGGGTGGAGCCACCCTAACCATCGAGGCAGTCAAAACCCATGGCTTCAACCGTGGCTTTAAACTAACCGGCCAGTTGGGTGACGTGATGCGGGAATCTGCTGAGATCGCCTACGGCTACATCATCGGCCACGCAGAAGAGTTTGGTGCTGACCCGGGCTTTTTTGAGAAGAGCTTCATCCATCTACATGTACCGGCTGGCGCCACCCCCAAGGATGGCCCCAGTGCCGGTATTACCATGGCTAGTGCCCTATTGTCGCTGGCCCGGGGTGAGCAGTTGGCACGCCCCCTGGCCATGACCGGTGAGATGACCCTGACCGGTGAAGTATTCCCTGTGGGTGGTATCCGGGAGAAGGTGATCGCCGCCCGACGCACCGGGATCAAGGAACTGATCATCCCCAAGGAGAACCAGGGGGACTATGAGGAGGTCCCGGAACACATTCGGAAAGGGATCAAGGTGCACTTTGTAGCCCACTTCGAAGAGATGGTTCCACTGCTATTCAAAAAACCGCGTAAGGGCACCAGAAAATCGCTCTGAATTTCCTGGTATCATTGCATCCTGGTATATCCAGGTCGATTGAGCCATATGATTCCATTCGCGCAAAGAGAACCCGGGTAATTGCTTAGTAGGCCAGAATAAGCGACGGCGTTTCTGGCGATTTGCCGGGAACACTACGTTTATCCCGGCCTACCAGTTTCTTAGGCCAACCATGTAGCCCGAGTCTGGAGAATGGATTGATCATATCCGGTCTCGGGCTATAATCACCCGCTAGGATTTTTCTCACTCACATATTGAAGATATATATCATGTTGAAACCCCACGCAGAACCACCCAGCCCCACTCTCAAAGCCAGCAGCAGCGCCTTGTTCGCCCTTGGCTTCAGACCATTTTTCAGCCTTGCCGGGATCTCTTCCGCCGTACTGCTGATAATCTGGCTGGGTATCTGGTCAGGCGCTCTGGGAGTATCCAGCTACTATGGCCCCATCCCATGGCACAGCCACGAGATGCTGTTTGGTTATGCAGTGGCCATCATTGCCGGGTTTCTGCTCACTGCAGTCAGAAACTGGACCGGGGTCAACACTCCCAACGGCAGGCCTCTGATGTTGCTGGCTCTGTTGTGGCTGGCCGGGCGCCTGCTCCCAGTGCTGGGTGATTTTGTTCCCGGGATGGTGATTGCCCTGGTGGACCTGGCATTCCTGCCAGCAGCGGCCCTGGCCATTAAACCGGCCCTGTGGCAGGGACAGATGAAGATCAACCGCATCTTCGTACCCATACTGCTGGTAATGGCCATCGCCAATCTCCTGACCCACCTGCAGTTCCTGGGACTGGCCACCACCTATAGCCGTGGTACCGACGCCATGCTGTATATGATCATCCTGGTAATCATATTTATTGGCGGACGGGTGATGCCATTCTTCACCGAGGCGGTACTTCCGGATGCAAATGTTAAACGCAATCAGACCATTGAGACGACCTCAGCCGGAGCACTGGTGGCACTGGTACTGGCTTCAATGCTCTACCCACATCCATGGGTTACAGGCGCCCTGGCTCTGGTTATTGCCGTAGCCCAGGTGATCCGCGTAATCGGCTGGCATGACAAACGGGTATGGGGCATACCCATCCTGTGGGTGCTGTATACCGGCATGTTCTGGCTCATAATCGGCTTTTTTCTTAAGGCAGCGGCTGCTCTGGGCTTGGTCAACACCAACCTGGCCACCCACTCCCTTACCGTGGGCGGTATCGGTATCCTCACCCTGGGAATGATGGCCCGTGTATCACTGGGCCATACCGGACGCCCCATGCAGCCGGCCAAGATCATTGAGCTTAGTTTTATCCTGCTCAACATCGCGGCGGCCATACGGGTAATAGCCCCCATTTTCATTCCAGAGCAATATCAGCTTTTGGTACACCTGTCAGGTGGGGTCTGGGTGGTTAGTTTCATAATCTTCT
The DNA here is from genome assembly GCA_028278145.1 of Chromatiales bacterium. Taxonomy (GTDB): domain Bacteria; phylum Pseudomonadota; class Gammaproteobacteria; order Chromatiales; family Chromatiaceae; genus JAAGZL01. The sequence continues at coordinate 69,050 of JANQEV010000077.1, forward strand.
GCATTATCTACCTGCCATTCCTTATGAAGCCGCGTGTTGACGGCAAGCCAGGATAATAGATACAGCATTGCAGTTATTGATGATATGGAGACAGCGCCAGTAGCAGAGAGCGAGTTCATGACAGCCTTCAGGGGTAGTTTTACCTCCGCCCTGCGCTGGCATCACCTGGATGCGCTCTGGGAACTGCTGGATGAGATAGCGGATGATAACTGGTTTGTCTACGCCATCGGTGAGCCACCACCTGAAGAGCCGGTGAGCGCTAACGACCTGCGGCGTTTTTTAAGTGAGATGGCAAGCTTTCTACGCCAGGAACATGATGAAGACTACTGCGGTATCGTCTATGCCGATAATCTGCAGCAGCCATCGTTGATCAAGATCTATGACCCACACAATCTTGGAGTGTCATGTGGCTTCAGTGACAACCCACCACTGCCAGGTTGGGTTCTTAGCCGTATCCAGCCCTGCGACCTACCTTCCACCAGAGTAGTCCCGAATAACCGCCGACGCTGGTGGCGCAAGCTATTTGGCTAACGCATATTAAAGAACCTCTGATTAAGTCGCTACAGATGGCATCTCAATCATCATGGTCTTAATCAGAGGCTCCTTCATTAAGAGTTATTGCAGATTATACGGGGGCACCCCAGGTACCTTTTTCTGCGAACCCGAAACCTGGTACCTATCAGATAAGTGGGTTTCTGTAACCTTAATGTAACAAAGCCATGCAATTATTGTATGCCAGCAAAAAAACAACTAATAAATTAAAGAATAATGCACGCTGTCCGTTATAGCTATTAACACATCAACCAGGACAAGGAGGCGTCCATATATTCGATCCTGGTACCTATGAAAGAAAAGCTTGAAGAGTTGCTATCACTACTGCCAGAAAGCGCCGTAGTGGCAGGTGATTATCATAATAAAATTATATATTGCAGTCCTTTGGCGGCCGAATGGCTGACCCACCCAGTGACATCCCTCCTTGGCGAAGATTGGCAGTCATTTATTTCCCATCCCCTGTTTGAACTGCTCCAAGACTCAGACTGGATTAACAGAATTGGTGAAGGTGAAATTCTGCATGCTGTAATCGACTTAACAACAGAAGCAGGCATACGTAGCATCCATACCAAGCTGATCCACTACAACCATTCTGGCGGCCAAAGACATTGGGTACTGGTAGGACAAGATATTTCACAACTGATGGCTCCAGAATCCAAGGCGCGCCGAATAGAGATGGAAAGCGCCATCAGAATAATCTCCAGATATATGAACCTGGTTCCCGGGATGGAATTGGATACCGCCCTGAACAAGGCGCTGGCCCATGCTGGCTCAGCATCTGAAGCAGACCGTAGCTATCTGTTTATGCTGTCAGACAGCGGCACCCACATGAGCAATACCCATGAATGGTGTGCCGAGGGCATCAGTCCAGAAATCGATAAACTGCAAGAGCTTCCCCTGGATAAATTTATCCCGTTCATGACCAGGATGGAACGGGATGATCTCGTCCTTATTCCCAACGTGGATGAATTACCAGATGAAGAAGCAGTGCTGAAAGAGATTCTCCAACCGCAAGGGATTCATTCTCTGGTTTGTGTACCCATATACTGGGAAGAGCGCATTAAAGGGTTTGTAGGGCTGGATGCGGTAAAACGAGAAGCCCCATGGGATGAACGTGACATTGGTCTGTTACGCACCCTGGGAGATATATTGGCCGGCACCCTGAAACGGGATCACGATTCTAGAATAATAAGAGAAAACGAAGCCAAATTCCGCCATATCTACAACCACTCTCCGGTCATGATGCATTCAATCGATGAAAGCGGTTGTATATGTAATGTTAATAACCAGTGGCTGCGTGAGACCGGGTATGAGCGCAATGAGGTAATCGGGCGCAAGGCTGATTTCCTGATGACACCCGAATCTGCCAAACGCGCCTTTTGTGAAGTGATACCACGTTTTTGGCGCGATGGCAGCGTACGTGATGTACCTTATGAATATATACGCAAAGACGGCAGTATTATTAGTGTACTGCTCAATTGTGATGCATCAGTGGATGAAAATGGCAATCGCATCAGTCTCTCGGTAGTGCGCAACGTAACTGATCAGGTCAGAGCTTATAAAGCACTACTAGAGAGTGAGAAGGCACTGAAGGAGGCACAGTCCCTGGCTCACCTGGGTAACTGGGAGCTGGACCTTACCAACAGCCATCTCCACTGGTCAGACGAGGTTTTCTATATCTTTGAAATAGATCCTCAGAGTATCACTCCCACCTACGAATATTTCCTGAACATGGTGCATCCTGACGATCGCAGCCTGGTGAATCAGACCTACACTGAATCTGTTGCCGACTATACCCCATATGACCTGGAACACCGCCTGCTGATGGCAGATGGCCGCATCAAATATGTGCAAGAGCGTTGTGAGACCTTCTACGATGAAAATGGTAATGCACTACGCTCCATAGGCACCATGCAGGACATAACAGAACGTTATCAGCAGGAGCAGAAATCTGCAGAGCTGCACGCCATGTTACAGGCACTGGTTGAAGCCACATCCGATGCAATCTTTATCAAGGATATAGAAGGCAGATACCTGCTTGCCAATGACGCCGCCGCAAGTGTTATGGGCAAGGATAAAGAAGAAATACTTGGTACCGATGACTTTACGATCTTCCCAGTTGAAATTGCAGAACAACTACGTGCTAATGATCAAAATGTTATAGCCCTGGGAGAAAATGCAACCTATGAAGAGCTAGTACAATCTGGTGGGAAAGAGCTGTCATTCCTATCCACCAAGGGGCCTCTGGTCATCAACGGTGAGGTTTGCGGCATTTTTGGTATTGCCCGTGATATCACCGCGAGAAAACAGGTCCAGCAGCAACTGACCCAGGCCGGTAAAGAGTGGACCCAGGCCATGGATCAGTTCGAGGACGCAGTATACCTGGCTGATCTTGATCGCAGGCTGTTACGGGGTAATCGCGCCTTCTTCTCCATGATCCAGTCAACGCCTGAACAGGCAGTTGGCAAAACCATTCCTGAGCTGATACACCCAGAGGGTGATTACAGCTCATGTCCTGTGTGCCAGGCAGAAGAGGAAAGACGGGAAATAGTCATTACCATGGAGGAGGATGACCCTAACAATCCGTTGGGCTATCCCGTAGAAGTATCTACCAAGCTAGTGGGTGAATCTGCAAATAATCTAACTGGTGTAATGGTAAGCGTGCACGACCTCAGACAGGTCAGACAGGTTGAAGCAGAGATCCAGTTGGCAGCCCAGGTATTCAGCAGTAATCTAAACGCCATTATAATTACGGACCGACATGGAGTAATCCAGCAGGTCAATCCACGCTTCAGTGAAATTACCGGATATAGCAGGGATGAAGCTATCGGGGATACACCCAACATCCTTAAATCAGATCATCACGACGAGAATTATTACAAAAAACTATGGCGCTCGTTGATTGAAAATGGGCAGTGGCAGGGAGAGATATGGAATCGGCGCAAAAACGGTGAACTCTACCCGGTCTGGCAGACAATTTCCTCAGTAAAAGACTCATCAGGGAAAGTAAACCACTATATCGGCACATTCAGCGATATAAGCGAACAGAAGGATGCAGCTGAACGCATTCATCGTCTGGCCCATTTTGACGTATTAACTGATCTACCAAATCGGGTATTGTTTAACGATCGTTTCCAACATGCCCTGGACCGGGCCAGTCGTAATAATGAGCGGGTGGCACTCCTGTTCATGGACCTGGATCGATTCAAACAGATAAACGACAGTCTGGGACACTCCGCAGGCGACACCCTGCTCTCCCAGGTAGCGCAACGGTTAAAGGGAATACTACGCGAAGAGGACACCATCGCCCGCCTGGGTGGTGATGAATTTGTCATCTCTCTGGAGGAGATAAGCCAGGATTACGACCCCAAGCAGGTGGCAGAAAAAGTAATGCACGCCTTTGAAACACCATTCGAAGTTCATGGACACGAACTTTTGGTGACCACCAGTATCGGTATCAGCATCTATCCTACTGATGCCCAGGACGTAGACTCCTTGATTAAATATGCCGATGTAGCGATGTACAGAGCCAAGGAACGAGGACGCAATAACTATCAGTTTTACTCTGTTGATTTCAGCGCCCGCATGATGGAACGCCTGGTGCTGGAATCTGAGTTACGACATGCAGTTGAACGCGACGAACTGGTACTTCATTATCAGCCACAATTTAACCTCAATACTGGTGATATGGTGGGTGCAGAGGCCCTGGTTCGATGGAATCATCCTGAGAGGGGCATGGTATCCCCAGGTATGTTTATCCCCATCGCAGAAGAGTCAGGGCTCATACTAAGCATTGGAGAGTGGGTACTCTGGTCTGCCTGTAAGCAGGCTGCCAGTTGGATAGAAGATGGCTTCGATATCGATTGTGTTTCAGTAAATCTATCAGGCTTTCAAATACAGCGCGGAAACATCGTTGAGACAGTCGCCACTGTTTTGCAGGAAACAAATCTGCCTGCACCCAAGTTGGAGTTAGAGATAGTCGAAACCTACATCATGCAGCATGCAGAGCAGGACTTTTCCGTGTTCGAAGGTTTGCGAGAATTGGGAGTCAGGCTGGCCATTGATGACTTTGGCACCGGGCAGTCCTCATTGGGTTATCTAAAACGGTTGCCCGTTGAAAAACTGAAGATTGACAGAAGTTTTGTTATGGATATCCCGATGGATGCAGATGACATGGCCATCACTAAGACCATTGTTGCCCTGGCTCATACCATGCAACTTACAGTGGTAGCCGAGGGTGTGGAAACATCCGAGCAGATGGATTTCCTTAAAGAGCTAAATTGTGACCAGGTCCAGGGATTTCTTTTCAGCCCCCCCATAACCCCGGATGAGCTGGAGGAGAGATTCAGGTAAACATAGAACTACTGCAACTGGCTGGACAAACAAAAAAGCCCTGCAGAGCAGGGCTTTTTTTCGTTAGTTCTAAGCTAAACGTCAGAATGGGATATCATCATCAAAGCCACCGTCCTGGGCTGGAGCCGGTGCTGCAGCTGGTGCGGATTGCTGCTGGGACGGACGATTCCCCTCAAAGGCGGCACTGCCACCACCCCTGCTGTCCAGCATCTGCATCTGGTCTGCCACAATCTCGGTGGTATAGCGATCCTGACCGTTCTGGTCCTGCCACTTCCTGGTCTGCAGCTTGCCTTCGATATAGACCTTGGAGCCCTTCTTCAGATACTCACCCACGATCTCTGCCAGACGCCGGAAGAACACCACCCGGTGCCATTCCGTCTTCTCCTGAGTCTCACCGGTATTCTTGTCTTTCCAGGACTCACTGGTAGCAATAGTGGCATTGGCCACGGCGTTGCCATTAGGCATATACCGTACTTCCGGGTCCTGGCCCAGATTTCCAATCAGAATTACCTTGTTTATGCCTCGACTGGCCATATCTCTCCTCTCCTCCCAATTTTTACCTTTCTATCCATGAATTGTTTTTAAAATAATCCTCAATACTACTCGCTGCCCCGGCAAAATGCATCCAGCTCTGCAAAGTCCACCAGGTTCTTATCCACTTTCAGATGGGCTACGCCCTCAGCGGCGACCACAGCGGCATCGGCCACACCGGAGATTGCAACCAATTCCGATTGCAGTTCCCAGGCCTGGGCCTCATCAATAGGACCTACATTCAGCAGGTGACTGCTGAGATTGGCCGGCCGCTGCATACCAAAGGCCGCCAGCAACCACACCAGGGCCGCCACCGTACCAAACAGAAACACCCCACCCAGACCATACTGCCCATGCATCCAGCCCCCGGCCACGCCCCCCACAAAGGCACCGGCAAACTGGGAGGTGGAATAGACCCCCATGGCCGTGCCCTTGCTGGCGGCCGGTGCCACCTTGGAGACGATGGAAGGCAGGGTAGCCTCCAACAGATTGAAGGCAACAAAGAACAGCAGCAGGGAGATGAACAGACCTACTATACCCCCATGCCACAGATACAGCCCCAACTGGGCTAAGGCCAGGGTCAGCACCGCTCCTAGAAACACCGGCTTCATCTTGTTGCGCTTTTCTGCGATCACGATGAATGGAATCATCAGAAACACCGACAGCAGCAGTACCGGCAGATAGATCATCCAGTGGTTGTCACTCTGCATCCCGATCATGTCACGCAACACCAGGGGTACTGCCAGGAAGATGGAGGTGATTATCAGATGCAATACAAAGATACCCAGATCCAGGCGCAGCAGATTTACATTGGATAGTACCCGCCCGAACTGTGCCGGTACCGCCTCGGCATCACCATGCACCTGGGTCACCTCAGGCGTGGGCACCAGAAACAGTACAATACCTATCCCGGCCAGGGCCAGCAGGGCAGTAAGCCAGAATATACCCTGCACCCCGATCAGACCGTTCAGTACCGGACCCAGAATCAGAGCCAGGGTGAAGGCCGCGCCGATACTCATGCCGATCACCGCCATCACCTTGGTGCGGTGCTCCTCCCGGCTCAGATCTGCAGCCAGCGCCATCACTGCCGCCGCAATGGCACCACTACCCTGTAGGGCACGCCCAAGGATTACACCCCAGATACTGTCAGACATGGCAGCCACCACGCTACCGACGGCAAATATAAGTAGACCACCCAGGATCACCGGCTTGCGACCAATGCGATCTGAGAGCATACCAAAGGGGATCTGCAGCAGGGCCTGGGTCAGACCGTAGGCTCCGATGGCCAGGCCCACCAGCATAGGGGTAACCCCATCCAGATGCTCGGCATACAGGGCAAATACCGGTAGGATCAAAAACAGTCCCAGCATACGCAGGGCATAGATGCCGGCGAGGGAAAATGCGGCCCGGGACTCCTGGTGATTCATACTCTGCTTTTCTTCTGTTTGTTCAACCATTACTGCTTACTGCCATAACATGAACCACGCTTTTTCAGTGAGTTTACTCAAGAGACCCAAGGCCAACCGGAAGTGTATTGGAGTACGAAATTGAGATAAATCAAAGTGTGTAATAGTAACAGGTTTCAAGCTACAGCCAATACCAATGAAGGCATGGAAATAGCCACGCAGATCTCAGGGGCAAATGAGGACTAACACCAGCACTTGCTCAATCATCCATGGTTGAGAGATAGGCAAAGATATCCTTCAGATCCGCATCCTTCACATCGTCCAACAGCTCCTTGTCCGGCTCATCCTCTTCATGGATGCGCAGGCGCTTGCGTAGCTTTTCCACCTGACGCCACAGGTAGTTGGTGTACTGGCCGGCCAGCATGGGTGTGTCTTTCTTGTGGCTACCCCACCCCTGCTTGCCGTGGCAGCTGGCGCACTCTTCGGCATAGAGTTTTTTACCCCGTCCCACATCACCTTCGGCCAGGGGGATCTGCATCAGTTTCTTGGATTCCAGCAGTCGTGCGTAGGCATCAAAATCCGGCGCAGTCTCATCCACCGGCTCCAGCTTGGTCTTGAGCTTGATCTGGGACAGGAAGATGGAGACGTCCTGAATATCCTCCTCCGGCATCTGGCGGTCGTCCACGTACTCGATCATGGCAATATTGGGGCGCTTACGATCTTTGAACAGGTTCAACTGCTTGGCCATCCACCCCGGTGGCTGGGCTGCCAAGCGTGGATACTCACCATCTTCACTCCCCTGCCCGTACTCACCATGGCAACCGGCACACACCTCGTTGATCTCTTCACCATTATCCGGGTCATATTCCCGCGCTACCGGTGCCTGACACAGCAGTAACAGCAGTAGTGACAGAACAAATTGTCTTTTAATCAAACTCATACAGCAGTCTTACAGCAGATGGCCCACAGAGATAGGGCAGTAAAAGCGGCTAATTGTGCCGCAAACACCGAGAGAAATCGACTACTGGTGGGACCAGATACGGTAGAAATTGTTCAAAGATGATAGAAATGCAGTGAGAGCCGACCACACATGGTTGACTCCAGATGCTGCAGACCCGCGGTTATCTGAACAGGTATAGCTGCTGAAGCCTGATCCGGTACTAGACGAGCTGCTCATCTGCTTACGACAGCACGGCCACATCGGATATTTGACTCTTTCCCCTAAGTGCAGGGCCACTCTGCTTAAGCGTTGAACCCCAACGATCGAGAAACTGCTGGTAAAAGCTTCGATGCCTCACAATCGCTCCTCTTACCCCCACGATTGCAGTGGCAAAGCTCTGGGCCCGCTCCATGGTGAGCTCAATATCCCACTCTCTGATCTGGCCCAGGAGCATGACTGCACTAAAGGCGTCACCGGCCCCCACAGTGTCTACCAGTTTGTATGCCGGCGCTGGGGCAACCTGGCACGAGGAGCCATCCGCCATATATAGCCTGGCGCCTTGCTGGCCCCGGGTGACCAGCAGCCGTTGTGCGCCCGTCTCGCCCAACAGCCACCTTGCCTTGGAATCCATCCCACTCTCCTCCGGCACTAGCTTATCCAGCTCGGCATGATTCAGTTTTATCCGGCATGCACCAACCAGCAACTCCAGCACCGTCTCCAGTGACCACCAGGGGGAACGCAGATTTACATCCACAAAGGAACAGCCTTCATTATGTTGCCGTAGCTCTAACAGGGTCTCTCTTGATACGGATTTACGCAAGGCCAGTGTGCCATGATATAGAAAACCATCAGTACGCAACGGTGGCAGGGCGTAACGGTCTATGAAATCGAATGCGCTGTTGGGCACAATATCAAAAAATGGCTCACCAGCATCCAACGTGACATTCACACAGCCGGTCTTATGTGCCGAATCCAGTTGCAGACCGGAGCAGTCCATGCCCCACCCCAGCATGGCGGATCTGATCTGCCGACCCAGGGCATCCGACCCCACTCGGGATATCAGTAGGGGATTCAGACCAAAGGCCTGCAGATGCCAAGCTACATTGAACGGCGCGCCTCCCAAGACCACACTCCCATCTGGGAACATGTCAAACAACACCTCTCCGAACATTATTGGCCTGCGCTCCGGTATCCTGTCCACCCTAGCCTCCTAAGCAATCCATAGACCTATAGCATACTGCCTGGCACTCATTCTTGACATTATCTCCCGCAGACAAGTTCCCGACCTGATTCTGTCCAGACTACATCGGCAGATCCTAGCCAAGCTTGAATAATCTGTTTTCCAGCTCCTGTTGCCCTGGTTTCTATCTCCCTGTAAGCAAAACAGGGGATCCATCAGGTCCCCTATTGCGCCTAAATAGGCAAGATATTTGTTGTTGTACTAAGCACACCAGAGTGCCTCTTGGACTCGCACTAATTGATCTTGATGAAAGGTAATCTTTTCCGATCCAAGTCTCCTATTTAAAGTGTAGTGACTAGTGTGACAGTTGCCTACAGTAGACTATCGTGATTTGCCTATATCTTAACTCTTATGCTGCTGGCTCTTCTGTTCCACCACGGAATCGAACTTCTCCCGGTTGATAACGAAGCGTTCGTGCCGACCGCGGGAGATGGTATCCACTCCATCATTTGCCTCCACTTCAAATACCAGTCTACGCCCATCCACTTCCACCAGCTCCACCCTGGCCGTGACCTCAAACCCAGGAGGTGTGGCAGCCTCATGGGTTACATCAATATGCGTTCCTACAGTCTGCTCATGTGGAGAGTCCAGGTGTGGGGCCAGTGCCAGGATGCAGGACCACTCCAGAAATCCAACCAAAAAACCGGTGGCAAATACTTCGGGCATCTGCTGAAACTCTTCCGACTCCGGGTACAGCGCCGGTACTGTCTTGGACTCTGGTATGGTAAACCGGTGTTCATAGCTGACACCCGGCTTCAGGGTTTGCTTCATAATCTACACCTGCTATTAAATAGAATAATGTGAAATCAACGACTGAATCAGAGGTTGCTTTCAACCTGGCTTGAATAACAATGAACAGGGGTTCATCATCCCAACCATTAGGTCTACCTTAAAGGAAATCCTATGCTACAGACCATACTGGGACTAGGTGCAGGCATAATTATCCTGTTGTTGTTCATCTGGCTGCTGCCCATCGTTCTTATTCTGCGCTCTGACAAGACCTCAGGGGCGGAAAAGCTCCTATGGCTGATAGCGGTTCTGTTTATCTCCTGGTTCGCCTGGATCCTGTATATGTTGCTGGCACCAATTGGCTACAAAGAGTAGCCCTGAGGCGGTTACCTATAGCTTACAACTGCACCAGATTACTCCACAGTAATTGTTATACGGCTGGATTTAATCGCAGGTTGGTGCGGGATATGATTCATATCTCCCAATAACAGCTGCAGGCTGTGCTGACCTGGTTCCAGGGCAATGGTGGTCTCGGTCTGGCCACCGCCGAAATGTCGGTGCTGCTGGTCTGAAGGTATGGGCATAGCCATATCCGGCAGCTTATCCAGATCTACCAACAGATGATGATGGCCGGTCTTGGCCTTTTCTACGCCAGCCGGAGCCACACCCATGCCCTTTAATCCAAACCTTACGATAAACGGGCTGGTTACAGTGGCGCCCTGCACAGGTGAGATAAAATAGACTTCCCCACCAACTGGTGCCGGGGTTCTTGCCATCAGCCCGGTGGTGAACATAAGTATGGCTATAGCGAAGATAAAAACTGTACTTTTCATCTCAGGTTCCTCCCTAATCAGGAACAGTCATGCCGGCCCATGGACCCAACCTGAATCAATCAGCTTCAGTGGCATATGGACCGGGATCACTAGCTTGATCTATAACCCAAAAGTAGACTATTTCTGACTATTTTTGTAGGTTTTTCGTGCTCTCTAACAGAGCAACCCTGGCAATGTACGACAGCTCCTACCTCTGAGGTTTGGGTAATTTACTGATGTCCTTAGCCACATGGGAAAGATCGATACCGGTATCGGCCAGCAACGCCTCAGCCCGCTGTTGCAGTTGGGTTGTACCTGGCGGTTCCTGCTTCAGACAGAACAGCAGGACATTCTTGAAGTCAGGCAACTGCAGCAGCATTAGATGATCAAAACTGGCCCGAATGGCAAGCAGGATATTCAGTAATTCCTCCTCTGACTGAGGCAACAGGTTGATGGCAAGCACACCCTGGGCCGTGAGCGACCGAAAGGTGTTGGCGTAGAAATCACCCCGGTCCAGACAGGATGGCATATGTGACAGCTCAAAGATGTCACACAGGATGATGTCGTATGCTTCGGTGCTATGTGACAGGTATGAAGCGGCATCGCTTTGAATCACAGCTACAGACTCTGGAACAGGGAAATAGTCCCGCTGCAGCTGTATCACATCCGGATTAGATTCCACCGTAGTCAGGGACATCCCAGGTTTAAAACCCGAGAAAAATCGTTCAAAACTGCCCCCTCCCAGCCCCAGACTTAGTAAGGAACCGGGACTGGTATGCAACAACAGCACAGAAAGCATGTTGAGCTGATATGGAATCACAGGGTGTCTATGCTCCTCCAGCGCCAACATTGCCTGAATGGCAATACCGCCAAAATGCATCCAGCGCAGCCCATCCTGCTCCCGCACCTCTATTCCAGATGCCAGCCTGCACAACAGCTCCCCATCTCCAGGTTTTAGATCTGTGGGATATTTCATGCGGGAAATAGCACTTTTAAGCTGCCAGGATCCAGGCAGGATAACAGATATTGCGCCAAGACATGCCTGAGGCTCTCCAGGAAAGGATTTTCCATGCTATCTATCCTTTGGATGAGAAAAGAATAGGGCGTATAGTAAGGGGTTTGGTTTTAGAGTTAGAGGTGTAGTGTCCTATGTTGTTTGGTAATTTCAGAGGTTCACAAATGACCCAAGATAAGGCGCAGCCCGCAGTTAATGGCTGCTCCCTTAGCCAGGGCTGCAACACAGTATTGGGTCATATGTGGACCTCCCTCGGGCGTGTCGGGAAACCATCATCTGCTGTGTTGCGATCCTTGAAAAGGATCCAACCATTTTCTGCAGACCATGCCTTGCAGCTAACGGCTTCTCGACAGGCTGAAAACATCAAACAATATAGGTCACTACACTAGATGGAAAACATCCATATTCGCGGCGCCCGCACCCACAATCTGATGGACATAGACCTCGATCTGCCCCGGGACAAGCTGATCGTGATTACTGGGCTATCGGGCTCAGGCAAATCCTCCCTCGCTTTCGACACCATCTACGCCGAGGGCCAACGCCGCTATGTGGAATCGCTCTCGGCCTATGCCAGGCAGTTTCTTTCCATGATGGAGAAACCGGATGTAGACCATATTGAGGGTCTGTCTCCGGCCATATCCATTGAGCAGAAGACCACGTCTCACAACCCCCGCTCCACCGTTGGCACCATCACCGAGATCTACGACTACCTGCGCCTGCTGTTCGCCCGCGCCGGCGAACCACGCTGCCCCACCCATGACCGCCCCCTGCAGGCCCAGACCATAAGCCAGATGGTGGATCAGGTCCTGGACCTGCCTGAGGGCAGTAAATTGATGCTGCTGGCCCCGGTGGTATCGGAGCGCAAGGGTGAGCACCAGAAACTGCTGACAGAGCTCCTGGCCCAGGGATTCATCCGGGCCCGCATCGACGGTGAGATCTTCGAACTGGATGACGCACCGGAACTGGAACTGCACAAGAAACACACCATCGAGGCGGTGGTGGACCGTTTCAAGGTGCGACCGGATCTGGAACTGCGTCTGGCCGAATCTTTCGAGACCGCCCTGCGGCTCTCGGACGGCCTGGCCAGGATCGCATATATGGATGATACGCAAGAGGAAGAGATGATCTTCTCCGCCAACTTCGCCTGTCCAGAATGCGGCCACAGCATCCAGGAACTGGAACCACGCCTGTTCTCCTTCAATAACCCGGTAGGAGCCTGCCCCAGCTGTGACGGTCTGGGCATGGAACAGTTCTTCGATCCGGAGCGGGTTGTGGCCCATCCCGAGCTAAGTCTGGCAGCCGGTGCCGTGCGGGGCTGGGATCGACGTAATGCCTATTACTTCCAGCTGATCACATCTCTTGGTAAACACTACGGCTTCGATGTGGAAACACCCTGGTGTGATCTTACCAAAGCCAATCACAAGACCATCCTCTACGGCAGCGGTAAAGAGTCAATCGAATTCAGTTACTTTAACGAGCGTGGTGGCAGCCTGCGTAAGACCCACCCATTTGAAGGCATCATCCGCAATATGCAACGCCGCTACCGGGACACCGAATCCAACGCGGTACGCGACGAGCTGTCGCGCTATATTGCCCATCAACCATGTCCTGAGTGCCGGGGAACCCGTCTCAATGCAGCGGCACGACATGTGTTTGTTGTTGAGCACAACCTTCCGGACATAACCTCCATGCCGGTGGGGCGCGCACTGGAGTTTTTTGAGCAGCTTGAGCTCCCGGGACATCGGGGACAGATTGCCGCCAAGATCAACCGCGAGATAAGCCAACGCCTGCGCTTTCTGGTGAACGTGGGACTGGATTACCTGACCCTGGACCGCAGCGCCGAAACCCTGTCCGGAGGCGAGGCCCAGAGGATCAGACTGGCCAGCCAGATCGGCGCTGGCCTGGTGGGTGTAATGTATGTACTGGATGAGCCCTCAATCGGTCTGCATCAACGGGATAACGCGCGCCTCCTGAATACCCTCACCTACCTGCGCGACCTGGGCAACACGGTCATCGTGGTGGAACATGATGAAGAGGCGATACAGAGCGCCGACCATGTAGTGGATCTGGGGCCCGGGGCCGGGGTACATGGCGGCAGGGTCATAGCCCAGGGTACCGCCCAGGATATTGCAGCTACTGCAGAGTCACTGACCGGACAGTACCTGAGTGGCAAGCGCTCGATACAGGTTCCCGAACAACGGACCCCCCACAATCCGGATACGGTTCTCTCACTACTGGGAGCCAGCGGCAACAACCTGAACAGTGTTGACCTGCATCTTCCTGTAGGTCTGCTTACCTGCGTTACGGGAGTATCCGGCTCAGGCAAATCCACCCTGATCAACGATACTCTATACCCCCTGGCAGCCACCCATTTGAACAAAGCGAATCGTGACTCCAAGGAACACCAGCAGATCAAAGGCCTGGAGCTGTTTGATAAGGTTGTAGATATCGATCAGAGTCCCATAGGTAGGACCCCACGCTCCAATCCAGCCACCTATACCGGACTGTTCACCCCGATCCGGGAACTGTTTGCAGGCACCCAGGAGTCACGTTCCCGTGGTTACACCCCTGGCCGCTTCAGTTTCAACGTAAAGGGCGGACGCTGCGAGGCCTGCCGTGGTGATGGCGTAATCAAGGTGGAGATGCACTTCCTGCCCGACATCTATGTACAGTGTGACGTATGCAAGGGCAAACGTTATAACCGTGAAACCCTGGATATTAAATATAAAGGCAAACAGATCGATGAAGTGCTGGCCATGACGGTGGAGGATGCCCTCAGCTTCTTCGATGCCATCCCACCTATAAAGCGCAAGCTACAGACCCTGATGGATGTGGGACTCTCCTACATCACCCTGGGCCAGAACGCCACCACTCTTTCCGGTGGTGAGGCACAACGGGTAAAACTGTCCCGGGAACTCTCAAAGCGCGATACCGGCAACACCCTGTACATCCTGGACGAACCTACCACCGGGCTGCATTTTCACGATATTGAACACCTGCTGGAGGTACTGCACCGACTACGCGATCACGGCAACACCGTAGTAGTGATAGAACACAACCTGGATGTAATCAAGACCGCAGACTGGATAGTGGACTTGGGACCGGAGGGTGGTGATCAGGGCGGCAGAATCATCGCCCAGGGCACACCGGAACAGGTGGCACAGACCGCTGGTTCTTACACCGGGGAATATCTGCAAGGATATCTAAGGGGCCTCTGATTCATTACAGATAAATCATGACTTATATTTTTGTTGGATCGCACGAATAATGTCGGTGATTTCAAAGAAAGCCTGAACTAATTCCGGATCGAAATGCTCACCACTTTCTCTACGAATCAACTCAAATACCTTTTCTTCTTCCCATGGTTCCTTATAGCAGCGCCTGGAGCTAAGAGCATCAAAAACATCGGCCAGAGCGACCACTCTAGCAGCTAGAGGTATATCTTCCCCAGCCAGGGTCTCGCCGTCTTCTGCCCTGCTTGGGTAGCCTGTACCGTTCCATTTTTGATGGTGATGGAGAGTAACTTCATAGCTCATCTGATCCATTTCATTGGAGCTATTTGAAAACAGCTGCGCTCCAAAACGGGAATGCTGCTTCATGACATCAAACTCATCAGGAGTCAGCCGGGCCGGTTTTTTTAATATATTGTCAGAGATGCCAACCTTACCGCTATCGTGCGTCATGGCTGCCAGGCTTAGTAAATCGCGGAAGTGTTTTATCTCATTGGGTGGAAGATTCCTGTTCTCAGCCCAACGCTGGTATATCTCAGCACTAAAGGTACTGACCCGCATGACATGGGCGCCAGTCTCTTTGGGGTCGTGCAGCTCAGCCATTTTCACCATGCGCAGAATGATCTTACGATTGAGCATACTGCGTTCGATTACCTCAGCAGCATTGTTTGCAAACAGCGGTACAAATTTTTTGCTTTGTTCCGAAAAAACCGTTGTTTCACCATTATCGTCCTTGGCATTGATGAGTTGCACCACTCCTACCAGTGTATCGCTAGAGGTAAGGAGGGGAATGGTAATTATGGAAATGGAGCGATAGTTATGTTCCTCATCAAAGGAGGAGTCGAACTTGAAGGGGACATCGCTACCAAGGTTATAGGCGTCATCAATGACCACTACCTCCCTGGTCAAGGCAGAGTGGCCGACAATAGTATCACTGCTGATGGGCAAGGTCAGATTTGAGTACTGAGCAGCACCAGCACCGCGTTCACCATATAGAGTGTCATTCTGTACATGGCTGAAGGACAACTTATTCTTCTTGAGCAGAAAGATGGAACCGGCATCAGCCTTGGCCAGGGCACGGGCCTCAAGCAGGGTACGGTCGAGTATCATATCCACATCTTTGAGCTTGTTTAGCCCATGGATGATATCGAGGATAGAATCCAGATTCATCTCTTCATGTGGCTCATATTGTGATGTCATCTCGCCTCCCGCAGCTGAGTATTCAAGTGAAATAAAGCAGGAACCTGTATCCCATTATATCTTCACTGCCCCTAAGATCAGCATGCCACGAATTAATTATGGTCTATGAAGTGCCACTTGATAAGATCAGCCTCTGCTCAAATACTCATTCATGGTTATTCTGGTTGCATTCGCCTGTCGACCGAGTACGCCTAACTGGGTATTCCACCAGAAAAGTATCAGATTTTTTTTTGTAGCGTTGGCTTTTTGGTGTTCAATCTAGAGGTCAAATCTTTTAAATTGTCTGGGACGGCAATAGTCTGCCTGAACAAATGCTGTAAACGGCATATACTTGTGCAGATGACTGAGTCGTGGAGCGTCCTGATGTGATTATTCTCCTGTACCCAGCCAAGTTGCAGAAGGATGATTAATGCAGTTGTTCATGGCTACCACAAGCAGCTAGTAACGGAGCAAAGGATGTAAACCCGGTGCAAAATGCAGGCTAATCCTCAGATCAGACACTACGCAATCCGAATATCCAGATTCCTGATCAGTGTGCTGGTTACTGTCTTGTTTTCATTGCAGACGACGGGAAGCCTAAAGCTGCCGATAGTGGACCGGATCGACGACATCATCTATGACCTGCGTCTGAGTGCCACTGTGCCGAATACCGTGGATCCACGGATTGTAATCCTGAACATAGATGAAAAAAGCCTTGCCAATGAAGGAAGATGGCCCTGGCATCGGGACAAACTCAGCTATCTGACCGATATTCTGTTTGAATATTACAAAGTAAAACTGTTGGCGTTCACCATGGTGTTTTCCGAAAAGGATGAGACTCTCGAATATTCGGTTGTTGAGAAACTGCTGTCACGGGTGATCGATAATGAAAAGATCCGCCAAGGCGCCGTTCAAAATCTCTACTCCCTGGCCAGTAACGATAAGCTTTTCGCCGACAGCATCCAGGATCACCCAGTGGTCCTTGGTTATTTCACCAGCCACATTAAGGCAGATAGCAATCCGGGGATGCTGCCTCCTCCCGTTGTCAGTACGGAACAGTTGCCGTTTGCAAAACATCTGTTCACAGCAAAAAACTATGGCGGCAATCTGGATGAGCTGCAGTCGGCAGCCGGATCTGGAGGGTTCTTTAACAATCCATTTGTCGATGCAGATGGTTCCTATCGACGTTTACCACTGCTGATCAAATATCAAAACAGTATCTATGAAGCCCTGCCTCTAGCGATACTACGTAATCTGTTACACATACCTGAGATTGGTTTTGAAGTTGGAGAAGGGTATGGTGCCGATGATGGAGATACCAGGCTGGAGGCATTACGCCTCGACCTGTTCAGGGTGCCGGTGGATGAGACCGGGAGCATCCTGATACCTTATCGCGGAAAGCAGCGCAGCTTCCCCTATATCTCGGTGTCAGACGTACTCAATGGAACCGTTACCACGGAACGTTTGATGGATAAGATTGTGATTGTCGGCACCACTGCTGCGGGGCTGGTTGACCTTCATCCAACCCCGGTGCAGAACCGCTACCCTGGCGTTGAGATCCATGCGAATGTGGTCAGCGGAATCCTGGACCAGACCATCAAGTCCCGCCCGCCATTTGTCATGGGGTGGGAGTTACTACAACTGGTTCTGATTGCGGCCATCACCATTCTCCTGTTTCCGCTATTCAGCCCCGGCATAATGACTCTGGCGTTTCTTGGTATGCTGCTGTTGCTGACACTGGGCAATTTCCTGGTATGGACTTCACTCGACATTGAGAGCAGATTCACGGCGGCTGTTTTTCTGCTCCTTGCCCTCTATATCATCCAACTGTTTTACGGTTATTTCTTCGAGGCCAGAAACAAACGACTTCTAGGTCAGATATTTGGACAGTACATTCCACCAGAACTGGTGGAGGAGATGAGCCGATCCCAAGCGCAGTTCACACTCAAGGGGGAAAGCAGGCAACTTACCGTACTCTTTTCAGATGTGCGGGGATTTACTTCCCTGTCAGAGAAACTGGACCCGGAAGAGCTCTGCCGTCTCATTAATGAGATCCTGAACCCCATTACACGGGTGATACAAACCAACAAGGGCACCATCGACAAGTACATGGGGGATGCTGTTATGGCATTCTGGGGGGCTCCATTGACAGACCCGGAACACGCACCTCATGCAGTGCAAGCTGCGCTTTCCATCCTTCCTGCCTTAGAGGACGTGCAGCAGGATTTTGCAAACCGAGGTTGGCCACCCATCAAAATGGGCATTGGTATAAATACCGGCCCCATGAACGTAGGTAACATGGGATCAGAGTTCCGCATGGCCTATACGGTGATGGGCGATGCGGTCAATCTTGGTTCACGCTTGGAGGGGCTGACCAAGAAGTATGGTGTCAACATCATCGTCAGCGAGAGTACGAAAAATTCGGCACCGGAGTTCCTGTACCGGGAACTGGACCAGGTACTGGTGAAAGGAAAACAAGAGCCGATCAAGATCTATGAGCCGATCTCATCCATAGAAGAGGCAGATGAGTCATGCTTTGAAGAGTTGGAGCAACTCGAACAGGCGCTTGAGTACTATCGAGCCAAAAGATGGAGTGAAGCTGAATCGATATTTGAGGTACTGGTGGAAAATGCCCCCACTTGCATGCCTTATCAGATATATATTAAACGTATCGCTTACTACCGGGAATTTCCCCCTCCCGAGAATTGGGATGGAGTGTTCGTGCACCCAAATAAGTAGAATACAGGAAAGATCTGGTGTATCTATATAACTCAGCTTAGCACATGGCAGCCGAGCGAATCTTTGACCTCATAATGCGTTTTGGAGCATCCAGATCCCCATAATGCTATAAATCTTCACAGCACCATAAATCCACATTTTCCACCCAAGAAAAGTGGTATTGGACTATAAATTAAGGAGAATACCGCGAACATCTCAAGCCGTTGTATGCATGAGGCCGGGAGGCACTGTGAGACATTTCAAGAAGGCTGTTCCTATTGTTACATTGCTGCTGCTGTTTACATCTATGGTTACAGCAGAGACACAGCATTCCGGTCACACGGTATTTGTCAAAGGGACTGTAGCAGCAAAGCATCCAACACTGGCTCCTCGCCACTTGAAGAAAGATGGTGATATCTATCTAAATGATCGCATCGAGACCACCGACCGCAGCTACTCAATACTGGAATTAATCGATAAGGGAAAGGTAACAGTTCGACCTCGCAGTCATTTCAGTATACTCCAATACAGCCTTTCGAAATCCAAGGTAAAATTACGCCTGGATAAAGGAGGGGGCAAGATTGAGACCGGCAAAATTGCTGAAACTTCACCTGATAATCAAACCATCGAAACACCGCTTGCAAGTATCAACATGCAGCAGGCCAAAGTGAATCTTCGTCTTTGTGAGCAGGATTGCGCCAAAGAGGAAAAGAAAGCAAAGAATAAAAAACTGAAAGTGACTCAGGAAGTAGTTGCTCGGATCGTCGAGAAAAAAGGCTACTCACTAGCCATCACCACCCTACCGGTACCGCTAAAGGGAAAGCAGGAAAGATCCCTGTCCGTGGCTGCGCCAGTGTATCGCTCTGATCGTCTTATCACATATGACCAAGGCCATTTGCTGATAGTTTTTCGAGATGGTAGCCGGATTACCTTAGCAGCAAACAGTGAGTTACAAATAAAGGATTACCGCTGGCAGGAAAAGGATATGGCAAACACTATGGTATTGCGGCTGGTTAGGGGTGGACTACGGGCATTGACGGGAAAGCTGGGGAAACATAATCCAGATGACTTTATTATGGAGACTCCCGTCGCAGCTATCGGTATCCGCGGTACTATTTATGATCTACTGCTGGAAGAAACAGGATGGCTGGGCTCCAATAAACTACCAGCAAGACAACACACCTACGTCAGACAGGGCTCAGTTGCTGTTAAGAATAAAGCTGGTGACTTCAATCTGGATGAACTCACCGGGAACACACTTTTTCAGTCAACAAAAGTGCCTGGCGCGATCACAGATATGCCACGTGGCAGTGTAATCCAGCAGACACCTCCGCCAGAATTGAGCACAGTGGATATGTGGAACCTGTACGCACAGGAACAACTAACTGGAGTTCCTGAAGGCCTTTATCTTTTTGTGAAAGATGGTCATGTACGTGTTAAGGGGAAAATTGGAGGCCACAGGGGACAGGTCGTAGATTTGGGTAGACATGAAACCATGTATGTAGACAAAAATGGCCGCTTGATACGTCTAAAAGAACCCAAGAACTTTCTACTGCAGGACGATAATATTCAGACAGCCAGCTGTGGAATGAGCTCTTACTGGAGCAAAAAGAACAAAAAATGCCAATGCAAGAAAGGCTCCTACTGGAGCAAAAAACATAAACAATGCCGGTGCATGCAAGGTCACTACTACAGTAAGAAATATAACAAATGCTATAAAAGCCGCCCCAAGAAAAAAACCAGCAAACCATCTAATACTAATAACCAAGCTATTATAGATGGCATTCTTACCGGTATAAAAATATGGGGGGCTGTTAAAGGATCGAAAGAACGCAAAAAACCAAAACACCATGACGACAACTGGTGATCACAATATTATACAGGGCAAGTTTCAGACTTAGATTTGCCAGTGAGATGCAGATCAGCGAAGTTAGGCGTCGTTGGCTATGCCATTTAACCAATTCTCGGCCTCACTTCTATCTTGAAACACTCGTGCTGTTCCACCTCTGTTAACGGCTACATTCTCAGCAAAGCGATTTTCCTGATGGTGTTCAGGTACCAGATCAATAAATGCAACCCAAATACCACTCATGATTTTAGATAATCTCTTTCCAAGCTCAAACATATCCACAGTTGAAAGTTGCCCCTCGAGCTCCTCTATAACAAGGGCCTTTTTATAATCCTTTTGCTTACACTCCTGCGCTATGCTTGAGAAGTACTCGGTGGAGTATTCAAGGCTATCGCTTCCAGTCACATGAAATAACAGGTAGCCATCACACACTTGAGTTTCAATTTGCGGTCTCATTGGATGTCCATATTATGCCTTTTGCAAAGGGACAGACGGATGAATGCGAGGAATCGGTACTTGCGGTCCTTACGCCACCAACGCTCAACTGCCTAGGTTATACGGAACTGACATATCACTTCATTTTTTTTCATTTTAGATCAGCAGACGACTTTTACCAATCTCAAAGCGAGCTGCATATGATAGATGATACTGGAACAGTGGATTTCCATATCTGTGCATAATGCTCAGATATTACTGACGGTTCACTTTTGTTTCGATAAGGCTACCAATTCGAATACCTAACTGCCTACCGGCACTACCCTGGTTCACAGCAATCTCTACCAGGCCATTGGAATTTGCATACCAAAACTCTTCTCCTGGTGCCACATCGCTGAAGGTCCTGGCATATGGAACCTGCTTACCTGCCACACCAAGCTTGGTGCTCTCTGAGACGACTGAGGCTCGAACACCGGTAACGGCATTTCCAAATGCATCAATGTAGATAATTCTGGCCAGGTCATCCGGCCAATCTGACCCCACCAATGAGTCCAAAGATACAGGGGTAGTAGCCACATTCTGCTGGCAACAGATTGCAGCAGCTACAGGCGCAAACAGATCCCGCCCATGAAAACTGTCGCTCAATCTCTCAGGCCGCCATTCGATAACCTCGGCCTGGGCCTCACCACTGCGTCTGGCAACCAGAGACAGCAGCCCGTTATCTGGTCCCAGGAAACATTGGTTGGAGTCTTTGACCACTATAGGACGCCGCTCACTGCCCACACCTGGATCCACCACCGAAATAAACAGTGTGCCATCTGGCATGTCTGCCGCAAGGGCTCTGAGGAGATAGGCCCCGGAGCGAGAATCAAAGCGCGGTGCATCTGCCATGAGTTGGACAACGGGCTGAGGGATGCCAGATGCTACCAGCACGGCTTGCATCTGCCCGTGGTATGGCCCCTCTGTGCCGAAATCGGTGAACAGCGCAATCAGTTTTGGACTATCCAGCATTGGTCCTCGCCTCTTTGCCAAACAGCTGCAGATACGCTGATACTATCAATCATTCGCAGGGGAACCTAATACCCCGGTTGAATCATGTTATTTCTGTGCCTCCCTAACATTGTTATTTGCACACACTCCCCCTGGACAAGCAGGGGTATATTCATGACTCGAAAAGAAACGGGACTTGGCAACCACCCGATATATTTTACATCCCACACAAATACCCAGCGTACTCTCCATCCACATCAGGGTCATACACAGAAAGCATATGGTGAATGGTATGTTACCAGTAACATTAAGGTTGGTTATTACTGCCATAAACAGCGCCACTACCAAACCAATCGACCAGGCAAATCGTTTCTGGGTTGCTCCCACCCAATCAGGCCGCTGGTTACGAACCATCCAGGTACCAATGACACCAAAAGGGCTTAGAGGGGTCATTCCAAACAACAGCCGAATAGCAAAATCAATGGCAAATACCACCGTAACCACTTTGATTGGAATGTAATACTGCCAAAAAAATGCATATACAAAAGCTACTGAGGCA
Organism: Chromatiales bacterium; assembly: GCA_028278145.1. GTDB lineage: Bacteria > Pseudomonadota > Gammaproteobacteria > Chromatiales > Chromatiaceae > JAAGZL01. The sequence continues at coordinate 91,588 of JANQEV010000077.1, forward strand.
GCAATCAGAGTGAGTCCTGCCGTTGCTCTAACTGCACGTTCATTAACCACCGGGTAATCAGCAGGATTTCCATCAATGTATAAACCATCTATTTTTTCTGCAAAGGCAAATACTGGCGAAGTCAAAAATGGTGCCTTTGTTCTATCTGTTGCTTCACTGCTCATGTACCTATCCTCCTTAATAGCATTTTCGAAACTCTTAAATCCCTCTGCATGTGCAGAGGGCAGAATACAAGAGCACGAAAAAGCCGCCGTACTAAAAACTCAATCGCTATGACAGAATCACGACTTAACCTCAATCCAAAAATAAGCTGAGGAGATCTAATTGACCGCGAGGGAAACGCTGGTTAGTCCAAAAACCTCACCTACAGCAAATCCATCTTTTTCAAATCCCAACACATCCTTTTCACCTTTTGGTTGGCCATGACATTTCAAACAACGCTTAACCAATCGTATCGGCGTGTAGTGACGGTACACCTGCTGTTTGCCAATAGATTTGTATTCACCAAATGGCTCTGCTTGTTTTCCTGAGTTGAGAAAGGCTTTAAGCGCCACCTTTTCATCCGCATCAGGAGCATTAGACGGGTGCCGGTATTTAACAGCTGTCTGTTTAACCAGAATACCGGTCCTGGAGTTGAGAATCAGTGCAGTTTCCCGACCCCATTTCACTGGCAGAAAATGCTTATACTTGATCCCTTTTATATTTATCCTGTCCTGGTTGTTCTCAATACTTTGACGTCCGGCCCAGAAAACCTTTTCCATTATTTGCTTTTGTTCTTCAGTCAAACCTGCCAGTTTGGACTGGAGTGATTTTCTCCATATATTCTCAAAATACTCACCGGTAAAACCTTTGTCCCCTACTGCTGGGTTAACCAGCTTTTTCATATGCGCAAAAATAATACTTCCACCGGAGGTAATGGCATCAGCTATTAGAGTAGCTGTCCTGTTCGCACTTTCCTTTGGGATTTTATCTACGAAGACATACTCCGCTAGTCCGCCTTTGGTTGGTATTCCAATTTTATCCTCAGCAGATACTGCAGCTGAAAAACATGTCAACAGAACCAACTTTAATAGAATCATTTGTACTTTCATTTCGAGCCTCCCTTGATATTGAAAAAATACTCCCATGAAGTTTGCTGTTATTAGCTATCTATTATTACCTCATGGTAGTAATCAGCTTTACGCAAGATCGAAATACTTGTCATAACCCTGAAATTAACTGCGCACTTCCAACCCAGCATTTTTGTACTATTCATACGCAAGAGAAATCTGCTATGCAGAATCAACTAAAGAAGCAAGGCTATATAGAGGTCTGTTGAAACGTTGAAACCAGAGCAAATATGATGGCGTTAGCTACGCTGATGATTGGATATTTGTACGCTAATTTGGTGCTTTCCCTCCTTGGTATATTTAGGTGAGCTAGACTCTGGTTACGTCATTCACCGGTATTACTAGTCCAGTATTAGAAATTAGGTTCCCTAATTAATACTCTCAATTCAAGCCCCACCATTACATAATGTGAACTTGATGCCAACTCATACTATTCGGAGATACCACTTTAGGTGTAACCACCTGATATAAATCAAAATATATCGGCATTACTGGTATTTAACTTATGATTTTCTTTGGAAATAACATACCAGTTACTTTTCTATATCCAGTGCAATAATAGGCAGGCATAAAAAAACCGGGCCAGGCCCGGTTTTTTTAAAACTACAAATGCTAGCTGTTATTCTGCCTCTACAGCTTCCATCTCTTCATCTTCCACTATAGGACGGTCTACCAATTCAACATATGCCATAGGCGCCTTATCACCTGGGCGGTAGCCACACTTCAGGATGCGCAGGTAGCCACCTGGGCGTTCTTTATAGCGCGGCCCGATCTCGGTGAACAATTTACCTACCATCTCTTTATCGCGTAGACGATCAAATGCCAGACGACGCTTGGCTACGCTGTCCACCTTGCCGATAGTAATGATAGGTTCTGCTACCCGGCGCAACTCTTTGGCCTTTGGCAGGGTGGTCTTGATCAGCTCGTGACGCAGCAGTGAGCAAGTCATGTTACGAAACATGGCTTTACGGTGGCTGCTGTTGCGGTTCAGTTGCCGCCCTGATTTGCGATGACGCATGGATCGACTTCCTTCAAACTAGTTAAATCAAATAAAAACGGAGACGAGACAGCAGTAACCCTTAGGCTACTTCCATTCCCTCAGGCGGCCAGTTTTCCAGGCGCATACCAAGTGAGAGACCTCGAGTCGCCAACACGTCTTTTATCTCGGTCAGTGACTTTTTCCCCAGGTTTGGTGTCTTCAACAGCTCTACCTCGGTACGCTGAATAAGGTCACCAATCAAGAATATATTTTCTGCCTTGAGGCAGTTAGCTGAGCGTACGGTCAGCTCCAGATCGTCCACTGGACGCAGCAGGATCGGATCGATTGCTGGCTTTTCATCTTCCGGACTTACTTCACTCTCGGTGCTATCGTCCAGGGTCACGAATGCTGACAGCTGGTCCTGCAGGATAGTGGCAGCACGACGGATGGCCTCTTCAGGGTCCAGGGTACCATTGGTCTCCAGGTCAATCACCAGGCGGTCCAGGTTGGTGCGCTGCTCTACACGCGCGGCCTCAACCTCATAGGAGATACGCCTTACGGGTGAAAAAGTAGCATCCAACTGTAGACGTCCTATAGGCTGATCCTCACCAGACTCATTGTTACGTACGGTGGTGGGCTCGTAGCCGATACCCTTGGCAATCTTCAGGGTCATGCTGAGTTCGCCATCCTTGGTCAGGTTGGCAATCACATGATCCGGATTAGATATCTCCACATCGTGATCCAGGGTGATATCACTTGCCAGAACCGGACCCTGCCCCTTCTTGTTCAGAGTCAGCGTGGCCTCATTCCTGGCATGCATTACAACAGCCAGATCTTTCAGGTTCAGCAGGATATCCAGCACATCCTCCTGTACGCCTTCTATGGTAGTGTACTCATGCAGTACACCCTCAATCTCCACCTCTACTACTGCACAACCAGGCATGGAGGAGAGTAGAATCCTGCGCAACGCATTGCCCAGGGTATGACCAAAACCGCGTTCCATTGGCTCCAGAGAGACCTTGGCATGCAGTGGTGTAATAGCCTGTACATTGACCAGTCGTGGCTTTAGAAAATCTGTTACAAACTCCGGCATCAGTGGCTTCTCCCGCTATCCCTTATTTGGAGTACAGTTCAACGACTAACTGCTCGCTAATCTCGGCTGGCAGCTCTGAACGATCAGGAACCCGCTTAAACACACCCTTCATAGCTTTCGGATCAACTTCCACCCAGTCCACAAAGCCATACTGCTCAGCCAGGGCCAGAGCGCCCTGGATACGGATCTGCTTTTTGGCCTTTTCTCTAATGGTAATCACATCCTCTGCCTGCACATTGTAGGAAGGGATATTGACGATCTTTCCATTGACTTCAATGGCCTTATGACTCACCAGCTGGCGGGCTTCCGCACGGGTGGAACCAAAACCCAGACGATAGACCACGTTATCCAGACGCTGCTCCAAAAACTGCAGCAGGTTCTCACCAGTTGCACCCTTGGTCTGAGCGGCTTTCTTGTAGTAGTTACGGAACTGCTTTTCCATCACGCCATAGATGCGACGTACCTTCTGCTTCTCACGCAGCTGCAGGCCGTAATCAGAGATGCGGCGGCGACGGTCAGTGGTCTGACCAGGCTGCTTCTCCATGTTGCACTTGGAATCAAGTGAACGTACACGACTCTTCAGGAACAGATCGGTTCCCTCACGTCGGCTGAGTTTACACTTAGGACCTATGTATCTTGCCATTTTTGTTTAACTCCGATCAGACTCGACGTTTCTTGGGTGGACGACAACCATTGTGAGGAATAGGCGTCACGTCGGTAATACTGGTAATCTTGAAACCAGCGTTATTCAGGGCGCGAACTGCAGAATCACGGCCTGGACCAGGACCATTCACCTCAACATCCAGATTCTTCAATCCATATTCTTTGGCCTTTTCACCAGCACGGTCAGCAGCTACCTGCGCTGCAAACGGCGTACTCTTACGTGAACCACGAAAACCGGAACCACCTGAGGTCGCCCAAGAGAGGGCATTACCCTGTCGATCGGTAATGGTGATAATTGTATTGTTGAAAGACGCATGAATGTGTGCGACACCATCGGTCACAACCTTGGTTACCTTCTTGCGTGCACGGCTGCTTGGTTTTGCCATTGCCTGGTTCCTACAAACTCTTGTCTAAGTGTTACCTGTCCACCTGGACAGGACGAAATTCTTTCAATTTATCGCTTGATCGGGCGACGTGGACCTTTCCGGGTACGGGCATTGGTCTTGGTGCGCTGCCCTCTAAGTGGCAACCCACGACGATGCCTGATTCCACGATTACAACCCAGATCCATTAAGCGTTTGATATTCATGGAAATATCACGACGCAAATCACCTTCAACGGTGAATTTACCTACCTCTGCACGCAGGCTATCTACCTCAGCCTCAGTCAGATCCTGAATCTTTGTATCCGGTGCTATTCCAGCGGCTGAACAGATCTCAGCGGACCTAGTCCGACCGATACCGTAGATTGCAGTTAACGCAATAACGGCGTGCTTGCGATCTGGAATGTTGACGCCTGCAATTCGGGCCATCACTAACTCCTAAAAAACGAAACAAACCCGCTTCACGCGCGGAAAACGCGTAATCTTATCGGGAAACAATATACAAATCAAGGCTCAGGTGCTATTAGCCCTGGCGCTGTTTATGCCGGCCATCCTTGCAGATAACACGTACTACGCCCTTACGACGTACAATCTTGCAATTGCGGCAAATTTTCTTTACTGAAGCCCTGACTTTCATGGCTTTTTCTCCAAAATACTCTATTCAAATATATGCTTGGGTCAGCGTAGCAAGCCTGCGCCGCCGCGACCTTTTAAATTAGCCTTTTTCATCAGACCTTCATATTGATGCGATGTCATCAAGGACTGCACCTGTGCCATAAAGTCCATTACCACCACCACGATAATCAGCAGCGAGGTTCCACCAAAGTAGAATGGGACGTTCCAGCCCACAATCAGGAACTCCGGCAACAGGCAGACAGCGGTGATATAGATAGCACCAGCCATGGTCAAGCGGGACATCACACCGTCAATATACTTGGCAGTTTGCTCACCTGGACGAATGCCGGGCACAAAGGCACCGGATCGCTTCAAGTTATCGGCAGTCTCCTTGGAGTTAAACACCAAGGCGGTATAAAAGAAGCAGAAGAAGATGATCGCCATGGCATACAGCAGCACATATATCGGCTCACCCGGGGATATTTTAGCCACGATATCCTGCAACCAACGCATGTTCTCCTGGGTACCCAGCCACTGTCCCAGGGTAGATGGGAACAGTATGATACTGGAAGCGAAAATGGGTGGAATTACTCCAGCCATATTCAACTTCAATGGCAGATGAGTGCTCTGGGCGGCAAACATCTTGCGCCCCTGCTGCCGTTTGGCGTAGTTGACCGTAATACGTCTCTGCCCACGCTCTACGAACACCACGAATGCGGTAACTGCTATAGCCAGCAAAAACAGAGTCAGCACGGTTATGGCATTCATCTCACCGGTACGTACCAGTTCCAGTGTTCCACCAATAGCCGATGGCAATCCTGCTACGATACCGGCAAAGATGATCAGGGAGATGCCGTTACCAATACCACGCTCGGTAATCTGCTCACCCAACCACATCAGGAACATGGTGCCTGTGACCAGCGATACCGCAGCGGTAAATACAAAGCCCGGACCCGGATTGATGACCACACCCATGCCACCAGCAGATTGCCCCTGCAGTGCTACTGAGATACCCACAGCCTGAAAAGTTGCAAGTACTACTGTTCCATATCTGGTGTACTGGGTAATCTTGCGGCGTCCAGCCTCACCCTCTTTCTTCAACTGTTCCAGCTTGGGCATAACCGCCGTCATCAACTGCATGATAATGGAAGCAGAGATGTAGGGCATGATACCCAGAGCGAACAGACTGGCTCGCATCAACGCACCACCCGAGAACATGTTGAACATATCCAGGATAGTGCCCTGCTGCTGATCGAACAGCGCAGCCAGGGCGGCAGGATTCACGCCTGGAACCGGAATAAAGGTTCCAATACGAAAAACCAGCAGCGCACCCAGAACGAAGAACAGGCGCTGACGTAGTTCCGTCAGGTGTCCCATTCCCGCCAGCGGGTTCTGTTTTGAGCCAGTACTTGCCATATTTTATTCTTCGATCTTTCCACCAGCAGCTTCGATTGCTGCCCGTGCACCCTTGGTTACACCCAGGCCACGCACGGTTACTGCCTTGTCGATAGTACCGGACAGGATCACTTTAGCGCGTTTAATGATATGCGGGATGATATTGGCATCCTGCAGCGCCTTGAGATCCACCACATCGGCATCTACCTTGGTCAGCTCATTCAACCTGATCTCAGCGGTATATTTGGCTTTGCGGGAGGAAAAGCCCACCTTAGGCAGACGTCTCTGCAGCGGCATCTGGCCGCCCTCAAAACCCACCTTATGAAATCCGCCGGAGCGGGACTTCTGACCTTTATGGCCACGTCCACAGGTCTTGCCCAGGCCACTACCGATACCGCGCCCAACGCGCTTGCGGTCTGACTTGCTGCCTGCAGCTGGCTTAATAGTGTTTAAACGCATCTTATGCTTCCTCTGCCTTAACCATGTAGGAAACCTTGTTCACCATGCCACGGGTGGAAGGAGTGTCTTCTACTTCCACGGTCTGGTGCATACGGCGCAGTCCCAGGCCTCTGACACAAGCCTGATGGCTTTTCAGACGTCCGTTCATGCTGCGAACCAGCGTGACCTTCATCATTGGTTTATCTTTCTTAGCCATGGTTTACCCCAGAATCTCTTCTACTGTCTTGCCGCGCTTGGCAGCAACAGTCTCAGCGTCATCCATTCCGGCCAGGCCGTTTATGGTGGCGCGGACCACGTTAAGCGGGTTGTTGGTACCGATGCACTTGGCTAGAACGTTATGCACGCCTACCACTTCGAACACTGCACGCATCGCGCCGCCAGCGATGATACCGGTACCAGCAGATGCCGGCTGCATGTGTACACGAGCTGCACCATGGCGACCCATCAACGGGTACTGCAGGGTTTCGTCATTGAGCTTTACGCTGCGCATGTTGCGGCGAGCATTTTCCATGGCTTTCTGGATAGCCACAGGAACTTCGCGTGCCTTACCGGTACCGAAACCTACCTGTCCATTACCATCACCAACCACGGTCAGTGCAGAAAAACCAAAAATACGGCCACCTTTAACCACCTTGGCCACACGATTGACGTTGATCAGTTTCTCGATGAGACCATCGCCTTCCGGATTTACATTGTAATTCGACATAGCCTATACCTCAGAACTTGAGACCGTTTTCACGGGCCGCATCTGCTAACGCTTTTACCCGGCCGTGATACTTGAAACCGGAACGATCAAAGGCCACGGAATCTATTCCGGCCTTCTTGGCACGCTCAGCAATCATCTTTCCAACCACTGCTGCGGCACCTACATTTCCGGTGCTGCCTTCAATCTCGGATTTGACTGCTTTTTCCAAAGTAGAGGCACTGGCCAGAACCTCGGAACTGTTCGGCGCAATTACCTGCGCATACATATGCCGGGGCGTACGAAAAATGGTAAGCCGGTTTACTTCCAGCTCCCTAATCTTGGCACGGGCGCGACGGGCCCTGCGCAAACGTTTCATCTTCTTATCCATCGTCAAACCCCCTACTTTTTCTTAGCTTCTTTGCGGACCACATGCTCATCCGCATAACGGACACCCTTACCCTTATACGGCTCAGGTGGACGATAGGAACGAATGACTGCTGCCACCTGCCCTACCTTCTGCTTGTCACAGCCGGATACAACAATCTCGGTCTGTGAAGGGGTCTCAATGGTTATACCCTCAGGTACCGCATAATCCACCGGATGGGAAAAACCAAGACTCAGGTTAAGCGTTTTACCTTTAGCCTGGGCGCGATAACCAACGCCCACCAGCTGCAGCTTCTTGGAGAATCCTGTGCTGACACCAATAACCATGTTATTGATCAATGCACGAAAGGTACCGGCCATGGCCCAACCCTCTTTGGATTCCTCAATTGGAGCTACTGTCAGGACGCTGTCTTCCTGATTAACCGAGACCAGCTTGTTAAGTTCCAGTTGCATGTTGCTCTTGGAACCTTTTACGCTGACCTCACCATCGGCAATCTTAACTTCAACGCCTGATGGTACAGTAATTGGATTTTTAGCTACGCGTGACATCTCTCATCCCCCCATTAAGCAACATAGGCCAGGATTTCACCACCGTGGCCAGCCGCACGGGCTGCCCGGTCACTCATCAGGCCTTTGGAGGTGGAAACGATAGCGATACCCAGTCCAGCACGTACCTTCGGCAGATCCTTGGCGCCCTTATAAATGCGCAGACCTGGGCGGCTGATGCGCTGGATCATATCGATCACAGGCTCACCCTGAAAATACTTCAGTTCGACATTGAGGACGTTCTTGGCTCCCTCAGTGCTGGTGGAATAATCGGTGATATAACCTTCATCCTTAAGGATTTGGGCCACGGCTGCTTTCTTCTTGGAGGAAGGCATGGATATTGCCTTCATTCCAACCGCCTGTCCATTTCGGATGCGGGTCAGCATATCCGCTATAGGATCTGACATACTCATTTTTTAATTACCTCCAGGTCAGTCCGCCGATGCCGACGCGATACCTAAACGACTTTAATTTATATATATCCGCAGAGCGGATTTGTTTACAAACTTGTTACCAACTGGCCTTTACCAAACCCGGGATATCGCCACGCATAGCGGCTTCACGCAGTTTATTTCGGCACAGCCCAAATTTACGGTAGACAGCATGTGGGCGGCCACTGGCACGGCAACGTCTCTGCTGACGGCTGGGGCTGGCATCACGCGGCAGCTTCTGCAGCTTGATTACAGCCTCATCAACCTGCTCCGGGCTACTGGCCGGGCTATTGATGATCTTTTTCAGTTCGGCACGCTTGGCAGCGTACTTGGCTACTGTTTTGGTCCGCTTCTTCTCGCGGGCTAACATGCTTTTCTTGGCCATAGCTGATCTACTCAGTTCTTGAATGGAAAATGGAACGCTTCTAGCAATGCGCGTCCCTCTTCGTCTGTCTTTGCAGTGGTGGTGATGGTGATATCCAAACCACGAATGGTATCAATCTTATCGTAGTCGATCTCTGGGAACATGATCTGTTCCTTTACACCCATGCTGTAATTACCACGTCCATCGAAGGATTTAGGACTCATACCACGGAAATCGCGGATACGTGGGATGGAGATATTGATCAGGCGATCCAGGAACTCATACATGCGCTCACGACGCAGGGTTACGCTGCATCCCACTGGCCAACCATCACGGATCTTAAAGCCGGCAACAGATTTGCGGGCCTTGTTGACCACGACTTTCTGTCCTGCGATCTTTTCCATATCGCCGACGGCATTCTCCATCACCTTTTTGTCAGCCACCGCCTCACCCACACCCATATTCAGGGTGATCTTGGTAATGCGCGGTACTTCCATAATGCTCTTGAAGCCGAATTTCTCTTTCAGCTGCCCCGCAATCTCATTGCGGTAGAGTTCTTGTAATCTTGACATCTCTATATCTGCCTTAAACGTCCACGACTTCGCCATCGGACTTAAAGATGCGCACCTTACGGCCATCTTCAAGCATCTTGAACCCGACGCGGTCAGCTTTGCCTGATACCGGGTTAACTATGGCCACATTAGAGATAGCCATTGGCATCTCCTTGTCCACAATTCCACCCTGCTCGCCTTTCATGGGATTACCCTTGGAGTGTTTCTTCACCAGGTTAATGTTCTCGACCACTACCTTCTCGTCGCCAACAACACGCAGGATATTGCCCTGCTTCCCCTTATCTTTTCCAGCCAGGACTATTACCTGGTCACCTTTCTTAATCTTCCGCATTGCCATGGTTAACCCCTTACAGTACTTCCGGTGCAAGCGATATGATCTTCATAAAGCGCTCGCTACGCAGCTCGCGGGTAACCGGACCAAAGATACGGGTGCCGATAGGCTGCAGTTGTTGGTTCAGCAATACGGCGGCATTGCCATCAAACCGGATCTTTGATCCATCAGGACGACGAATGCCATTGGTAGTACGCACTACAACCGCATTGTAGATCTCGCCTTTTTTAACCTTACCGCGAGGAATGGCGTCTTTAATACTAACCTTGATAATGTCACCTATTCCGGCGTAGCGGCGGTGCGAACCGCCCAGTACTTTAATGCACTGAACTCTTTTGGCGCCGCTGTTATCGGCCACGCTCAGGTTTGTCTGCATCTGGATCATTGGTCTTTCCCAATCAAAAATTCTCTAGTACGAACAACTTCAAGTCTGCAGCTGATCAATCAGCCTTAGTAACAACCTTGACCAGACGCCATGTCTTGCTCTTAGACAGTGGCCTGCATTGCTCAACCATCACCGTATCTCCGATACCGCACTCATTTGTTTCATCGTGAGCATGCACCTTGGTGGAACGACGGATAAACTTGCCATACAGAGGATGCTTTACCTTCCTCTCAACCATTACGGTTATGGTTTTATCCATTTTGTCGCTTACCACGCGACCCTGGAGCACACGATTGATTTCCTGCTGCTCACTCATGATGCATCACCTGCTTTCTGCTCATTCATAATGGTCTTAACACGGGCTACGTTCTTACGCGCCTGGGTCATCTCAGACGGGCGAGATAGTTGACCGATGCCCTGCTGCATACGCAGGTTAAACTGCTCCTGGCGCAGTTCCAGCAGAATCTCTTCCAACTCGGCCAGGCTCTTTTCTCGAAGTTCACTTGCCTTCATCACATCACCGTCCGTTTAGCGAAGGTGGTCTTGAACGGCAGCTTGGCGGAAGCCAGCTTAAAAGCTTCCCGGGCCAGTTCTTCTGTAACACCCTCAATTTCATACAACATGCGTCCTGGCTGGATCTGTGCCACCCAGTACTCCACGTTACCCTTACCTTTACCCTGCCTGACTTCCAACGGCTTCTTGGTAATAGGCTTGTCTGGAAACACCCTGATCCAGAGCTTACCGCCACGCTTCACCCGGCGGGTGATGGTGCGTCGTGCAGCCTCGATCTGACGCGCAGTCATACGGCCACGTTCAGCAGACTTCAGGCCATACTCGCCGAAGCTGACTGTGCAACCGCTGGCCAGACCGCGGTTACGTCCCTTGAACTGCTTGCGAAACTTTGTACGTTTAGGCTGTAACATTACCTAGCCCCTCTTCCCGGAGGATTTCCGCTTTGGTGCAGCAGGCTCCTGCTGCTCATTATCGAAAACCTCACCTTTAAATATCCAAACCTTGACGCCAATAATACCGTAGGTGGTATTGGCCTCAGCAAATCCATAATCAATATCTGCACGCAGGGTATGCAGTGGCACACGGCCTTCACGATACCACTCACTACGGGCAATCTCAGCACCATTCAGACGCCCTGACATGTGCACCTTCACACCACCAGCACCCAGACGCATAGCGTTCTGAACTGCACGCTTCATGGCACGGCGGAACATGATACGACGCTCCAGCTGCTGGGTTATACCCTCAGCTACCAGCTGCGCATCCAGCTCAGGCTTACGTATCTCTTCCACACTCAGGTGGACCGGGATACCCATGCGGCTGGAGATATCCTTGCGCAGGGTATCGATATCTTCACCCTTCTTGCCGATCACCAGTCCAGGACGAGCAGTGTGGATGGTGATGTGCGCATTGTTTGCCGGACGATCGATCTGTATCCGGCTTACAGAAGCCTGGGAGAGACGCTTCTTCAGATAGTCGCGAACCTCAAGATCATTGTTCAGCAGGTCTGCGAAATCTTTAGAGTCTGCATACCACTTGGAGGTCCAGTCTTTGACGATGCCAAGACGTATGCCGATTGGATGTACTTTCTGCCCCATAATGGCCTCTCTTGCCTTACTTATCTGCCACAGTCACGGTAATGTGACTAGTGCGCTTGAGGATGCGGGCAGCGCGGCCTTTGGCGCGTGCGCGAATCCGTTTCATGGTAGGTCCTTCATCAACGCATACTGTGGAAACCCGCAGCTCATCGATGTCCGCACCTTCGTTGTTCTCCGCATTTGCAATGGCGGAATCCAACACCTTTTTCATCAGTGCCGCGCCCTTCTTGTTACTGAAGGCCAGAATATTCAGCGCCTGCTCTACCGGCAGCCCCCTGATCTGATCAGCAACCAGTCGACCTTTTTGGGCCGATAGGCGTGCGTGGCGTAATTTAGCTACTGCCTGCATTGCTCACCCCAATTATTTGGTTTTCTTGTCGGCTGCATGACCACGGAAAGTCCTGGTCAAGGCAAACTCGCCAAGTTTATGGCCAACCATGTTCTCAGTAATCAGAACCGGCACATGCTGACGTCCGTTATAAACAGCTATGGTCAAACCCACCATATCCGGCAGTACCATGGAACGGCGTGACCAGGTCTTGATAGGACGCTTACTATTGCTTGAAACCGCTTCTTCAACCTTCTTCATCAGATGAAGATCGACGAATGGTCCTTTTTTAATTGAACGTGGCACTTTTGCTTACCTCAGTTCCGTTTACTTGCGATTGCGCCGACGCACAATCATCTTATTTGTAAGTTTATTGGTACGGGTCTTGTGCCCCTTGGTTGGAACACCCCATGGCGAACATGGATGACGACCACCGGAGGTACGGCCTTCACCACCACCGTGCGGGTGATCTACCGGGTTCATGGCAACACCGCGAACGGTGGGACGCACACCACGCCAGCGGGTGGCACCGGCCTTACCCAGCTTGCGCAGACCATGCTCTGAATTACCTACCTCACCAATTACTGCACGGCATTCACTACGTATTTTACGCATCTCGCCAGAGCGGAGGCGTAGAGTAGCATATTCACCTTCACGTGCAACCAACTGGGCAGAGGATCCGGCTGAACGTGCAATCTGCGCACCTTTTCCTACCTTCATCTCCACGCAGTGGATGGTGCTACCCAGCGGGATGTTGCGCATCGGCATGCAGTTACCCACGCTGAAGGGTGCATCTTCACCTGACATGACAGTGTCACCGGCACGCAGCCCTTTCGGTGCAATGATGTAACGACGCTCACCATCAACATATTTGATCAGCGCGATGTTAGCGGTACGGTTTGGATCATATTCCAAGCGCTCTACAACACCTTCGATTCCGTCCTTATTACGCTTGAAATCGATAATGCGATAGCGCTGTTTGTGACCACCACCGCGGTGTCTGGTGGTAATGCAGCCAGCGTTATTACGCCCACCGGACTTGCTCTTCTTTGCAACCAGAGGCTCATGCGGTGCGCCTTTGTGCAGATCAGGGTTGGTAACCTTGACTACAAACCGGCGTCCCGGAGAAGTTGGTTTTGTTTTAACAATAGCCATGTTAATGCTTCCGCTTTAGTACTTTAGGCCAACGCTCTTAAGCGCCGCCGAAATCGATATCGTTTCCAGGTGCCAGACGCACATACGCTTTGCGTATACCATTACGTCTGCCCAGTCTCTGACCGTGGCGTTTTACCTTACCCTTGATGTTGACCACGCGAACGTTCTCTACCTCCACGTCAAACATCATTTCCACTGCCTTGCGAATCTCAGGTTTGGTTGAATCCGGGCCGACTTCAAACACAAACTGTCTGTTTGCATCCGCAGCAATAGTGCTCTTCTCAGAGATTATCGGGCTGCGCAGGGTCTGCATCAGTCTCTCTTTATTCATGCCAGACGCTCCTCAAGTTTTTCTACTGCGTCGGCAGTGATCAAAACTTTGTCAAACCCAACCAGACTGGCAGGATCTACTTCGTTTACGTCGCAGACGTATACGTTATGCAGGTTACGTGAGGCCAGATACAGATTTTCATCTGGATCTACAGTAACAATCAGCACCTCATTGACTTCCGCCTTTTCCAGCAGTGCCACCAGTTCCTTGGTCTTCGGAGCTTCCACTTCAAATTTAGCTACCGGGATAAGACGCTCCTGACGAACCAGCTCAGAAAGAATGGAACGCAGTGCACCACGGTACATCTTGCGATTTACTTTCTGCTCATAGTTACGTGGCTTGGCTGCGAAGGTCACACCACCAGAACGCCAGATTGGGCTGCTGATGGTACCGGCACGTGCCCGACCCATACCTTTCTGACGGAATGGTTTGGCACCGCCGCCTGCTACTTCTGAGCGACTCTTCTGTGCCTTGGTTCCAGAACGCAGGCCAGCCATATAGGCGGTGACCACCTGGTGAATCAGGGCCTCGTTATAATCTGCAGCGAATACGGCATCAGAGACCTTTAGGGTCTTACCTCTGCCAGAGCTGCCTGCTTTTGCCTTGAGGTCCATATCTATTACCCCTTATTCAACATCTTAACGGCAGGAGTGATTACCACATCACCACCGTTTGCCCCAGGGACAGAGCCCTTGATCAACAACAAGTTGCGCTCTACGTCCACCCGGACCACTTCAACATTCTGTGTGGTTACCTGCTCGCTACCCATGTGGCCAGCCATCTTCTTACCCTTGAACACACGTCCCGGGGTCTGACACTGACCGATAGAACCAGGTGCGCGATGCGAAATAGAGTTACCGTGAGTGGCATCCTGCATGTGAAAGTTGTGACGCTTTACACCACCCTGGAAGCCCTTACCCTTGCTGACGCCACAGACATCAACAATCTGGCCTTCCTCGAACACATCTACCTTGATCTCATTACCGGTAGCGATATCTTCGCCCTCACCTGCCTCCAGGCGGAACTCCCACAGGCCACGACCAGCTTCAACACCAGCCTTGGCAAAATGCCCGGCCTCAGCCTTGCTCACACGCGATGCCTTGCGACTACCAGTGGTCACCTGGAAGGCACTGTAACCGTCATTTTCAGTGGTACGCAGCTGAGTGACCTTGTTTGGTTCAGCTTCAATCACCGTAACTGGAACTGATGTTCCGGCTTCGGTGAAGACGCGGGTCATACCCACTTTACGTCCTACAATTCCTATAGCCATTGCTCTTAACCTCAGTTCAGCTTGATCTGAACATCGACACCTGCCGCAAGATCCAGCTTCATCAGGGCATCCACCGTCTTATCAGTCGGATCGATGATGTCCATGATGCGCTTGTGAGTACGAATTTCGTACTGATCGCGGGCGTCTTTGTTTACGTGCGGAGAAATCAGCACGGTAAACCGCTCTTTTCTGGTCGGTAGCGGGATAGGGCCACGTACTTGCGCACCGGTGCGCTTGGCGGTGTCCACTATCTCGCGTGCAGACTGGTCGATCAGTCTGTGATCGAAAGCCTTCAGTCGAATTCGAATTCTCTGGTTGCCCATATTAAATTACTCGATAATCTTAGAAACCACGCCGGCGCCTACAGTACGGCCACCTTCACGGATTGCAAAACGCAGACCTTCTTCCATAGCAATCGGCGCATGC
>JANQEV010000078.1 GCA_028278145.1 Chromatiales bacterium
TGGTCAAAGCCGCGGTAAGCGTGGTCTTACCATGGTCTACGTGACCGATCGTACCAACATTCACATGCGGCTTTGTACGTTCGAATTTTTCCTTGGACACCGTTAACTACCCCTGAATTAGATTACTGTTTCTTGATAATGGCTTCGGCGATACTTGCCGGAACTTCGTTGTATTTCACGAATTCCATGCTGTAGGTCGCACGACCCTGTGTGGCGGAACGCAGATCGGTTGCATAACCGAACATCTGGGAGAGCGGAACCTCTGCCTTGATCTGCTTGCCGGAGGTGGAGTCTTCCATGCCCTGCACCATGCCACGGCGGCTGTTGATGTCACCCATGACATCACCCATATACTCTTCTGGTGTTATCACTTCAATCTTCATGATCGGCTCCAACAGAACTGGCTTGGCCTTGGCCGCACCCTCTTTGAAACACATGGAACCAGCGATCTTGAATGCCATCTCGTTGGAGTCGACGTCATGGTAGGAACCGTCATACAGGGTTACCTTCACATCAACTACCGGGAAACCGGCGATTACACCGTTCTGCATCTGCTCCTCAACACCCTTAGCAACAGAGCCGATGTACTCCTTGGGAATTACGCCACCAACGATCTCATTGACGAACTCAAAGCCTTCGCCAGCCTCCTGCGGCTCGATCTTGAGGTATACATGGCCATACTGACCACGACCACCGGACTGGCGTACGAACTTGCCTTCCTGTTCGATACTCTTGCGGATGGTCTCGCGGTAGCTGACCTGCGGGGCACCAACGTTGGCTTCAACGCTGAACTCACGCCGCATACGATCAACAATAATATCCAGATGTAACTCACCCATACCGGAGATGATGGTCTGACCAGACTCTTCATCGGTATGCACACGGAAGGACGGGTCTTCCTGAGCCAATTTGCCCAGAGCCACACCCATCTTCTCCTGGTCTGACTTGGTCTTTGGCTCTACTGCCACCGAGATAACCGGCTCTGGGAACTCCATACGCTCCAGAGTGATAACGTTATCCATATCGCACAGGGTTTCACCTGTGGTTACCTGCTTGAGACCAACAGCAGCGGCGATATCACCAGCACGCACCTCTTTGATCTCTTCGCGGTTGTTGGAGTGCATCTGCAGGATACGACCGATACGCTCCCGCTTACCCTTGACTGGGTTGTATACGGTATCGCCAGAGTTCAAAACACCAGAGTAGACCCTGAAGAAGGTCAGAGTACCTACATATGGGTCGGTAGCAATCTTGAAGGCCAGGGCTGCGAATGGCTCATCGTCGCTGGAAGGACGGGTAGCCTCGGTCTCATCAGCGTCATCCAGAATACCATTGATAGCCGGCACATCCACTGGAGACGGCATGTAGTCGATCAGGGCATCCAGCATGGCCTGCACGCCCTTGTTCTTGAAGGCCGTACCACACATCATGGGTACGATCTCGTTGCTCAGGGTGCGGATACGCAGTCCCAGCTTAATATCTTCGGCGGAGAGCTCACCCTCTTCCAGGTATTTCTCCATCAGTTCTTCGTTGGCTTCGGCCGCGGCCTCTACCATGTGCTCACGCCACTCATTACACAGGTCAACCAGGTCGGCAGGGATATCCTGCTCTTCATGGCGCATACCCATGTTTTCCTCTTCCCAGATGATAGCTTTCATCTTTACGAGGTCTACCAGGCCAGCAAAATTCTCTTCGGCACCGATGGGTATCTGGATCGGGACTGCATTGCTGCCCAGTCGTTCTTTCACCTGATCCACAACCTTGAGGAAGTTTGCACCCATGCGATCCATCTTGTTGACGAAGGCAACACGCGGAACTTCGTACTTGTTGGCCTGGCGCCATACTGTTTCCGACTGTGGCTCCACACCACCTACAGCGCAGAATACGGCACAGGCACCATCCAGTACACGCAGGGAACGCTCTACCTCGATGGTAAAATCCACGTGTCCCGGGGTATCAATGATATTGATACGATGCTCAGGATACTGCTGATCCATACCACTCCAGAAACAGGTGGTAGCAGCAGAGGTGATAGTAATACCACGCTCCTGCTCTTGCTCCATCCAGTCCATGGTCGCGGCACCGTCGTGTACCTCACCAATCTTATGGGAGATACCGGTGTAATATAGAATGCGTTCAGTGGTAGTGGTCTTGCCGGCGTCAATATGCGCCATGATGCCGACATTACGATACCGCTCGATAGGTGTGCTACGTGCCACGTCTAAATCCCGTCCAGAATGTTAAAGAGCAAAAAAAATAAACTACAAAAACCGCAATGCGGTTATTACCAACGATAGTGAGAGAACGCCTTATTAGCCTCCGCCATACGGTGAGTGTCTTCACGCTTCTTAACTGCAGTACCGCGATCCTGAGAAGCATCCAGCAGTTCGCCACCAAGGCGCAGGGCCATGGATTTTTCGCTGCGCTTGCGAGATGCCTCAATCAACCAGCGCATGGCCAGGGTATTGCGACGAATCGGGCGCACTTCTACCGGCACCTGATAAGTAGCACCACCGACCCGGCGGGACTTCACCTCGACTACAGGACGCACGTTTTCCAGCGCTTTCTCCAGGGTATCCATGGGATCGCCGTCACCACGCTCACCCAGATAATCCAGGGCGCCGTACATAATTCTCTCAGCAACAGATTTTTTACCACTAACCATTACCATATTGATGAACTTGGTCAGCAGCTCACTCCCGAACTTTGGATCAGGGAGGATTTCGCGTTTTGCAACAACTCTTCTTCTAGGCATGACTTCTACTCAGTCCGGTTTAATGCTGAAAATCAGCTCTTCGGGCGCTTAGCGCCATACTTGGAACGACCCTTGCGACGGCTCTCAACACCAGAGGTATCCAGACTGCCGCGCACCGTGTGGTAACGCACACCAGGAAGATCCTTTACACGACCACCGCGAATCAGCACTACTGAGTGCTCCTGCAGGTTGTGGCCTTCACCACCAATATAAGAGGTAACCTCATAGCCGTTGGTCAGGCGCACACGTGCAACCTTACGCAGTGCCGAGTTCGGCTTTTTCGGCGTGGTGGTATACACACGGGTACATACACCGCGCTTCTGTGGACTGGCCTCCAGGGCAGGCACATTACTTTTTTCTACTTTGCGCTTGCGTGGCTTGCGCACCAACTGATTGATTGTTGCCATCTATTTCCGTCTCCAGGGACCAAAACAGCCCCCTATACGTCCAGATAAAGCGAGCAACCGACCCTGCCCGACCCGCTAGTAAGCGTGGGAGCACCGGTTGCAAGCGATAACCTTGCACCAGGCATACAAAAAACCTGGCAATATTATAAATCTATGGGTCAGCAACCAGCTACGGCTGCCAAACTAAAGAGGGCGCATTTTACGCACCGATTCTGCGGCTGTCAACAGGGTTAGCCGGCAAAAACAGATCGGGCTTGCACCTGATCAGACTGCAACCTGCGTTGGATCTTCCGATATGTACGGGGTGGAATTTTCCCCACCCCGTACTGGGTCAGAATATCAGCTGTCGGCAGTATTCAGGGCTGCCTTAATGGCCTCTTCCACCTCATCGGCGCCCAGTTCCACCTTGGCATCTGCAATCTCAGCTTCCAGCTCATCTTCACGCCGCCTGCGACGCTCCAGATGATGCCTGAGTCCGGTTCCAGCTGGTATTAGACGACCCACAATAACGTTCTCCTTGAGGCCGTTCAGGGTATCACTGGATCCACGCACTGCTGCCTCTGTCAGGACTCTTGTGGTCTCCTGGAAGGATGCGGCTGAAATAAACGACTCAGTTGCCAGTGATGCCTTGGTAATTCCCAGCAGGATCGGCTCGAACGTCGCTGTTTGCTTACCAGCAGCCACCATCTTGTCGTTGAGATCAAGGATTCGAGAACGCTCCACCTGCTCACCACGCAGCAGCTTGGTATCACCAGGATTGGTCACCTCAACCTTGCGCAGCATCTGGCGGATGATCACCTCGATGTGCTTGTCGTTGATCTTCACACCCTGCAGACGGTACACATCCTGGATCTCCTTCACCAGATAGTCGGCCAGGGCGGTAATTCCCTTCAGGCGTACGATGTCATGGGGAGTCAGCTCACCATCGGCAATAACCTCGCCCCGCTCCACATGCTCACCCTCAAACACATTCACATGACGCCACTTTGGTATCAGCTCTACGTGTTGTTCACCATCGGCATCGGTAATAATCAGGCGCTGCTTGCCCTTGGTATCCTTACCAAAACTTACGGTGCCGGTTGCCTCGGCCATAATGGCAGGATCTTTCGGCTTACGGGCCTCAAACAGGTCGGCAACACGGGGCAGACCACCGGTGATATCACGGGTCTTGGAGGACTCTTGCGGAATACGCGCCAGCACATCACCCACGCTTACATCTGCACCGTCAGCTACAACTACCACCGCTCCAGAGGATAGGAAGTAGTGTGCCGCAATATCGGTACCGGCAATATTCAGATCTTTACCAGCAGCATCCACCAGCTTCACCATGGGGCGCATATCCTTACCAGCACTGGGACGCTGTTTTGGATCAATAACCACCAGCGCACTTAGTCCGGTAACATCATCCACCTGGCTGTCCACCGTGACACCATTGATACAGTCTACATACTCCAGCTTACCCGCCACCTCGGTAATAATCGGGTGGGTATGGGGATCCCAGTTGGCCACCATCTGGCCACCATCAACCGTGTCGCCCTCTTGCGCCAGAATGGTTGCACCATAGGGCACCTTGTAGCGCTCACGCTCACGCCCTACCTCGTCTACCAGGGTCAGTTCACCTGAGCGGGATACTGCCACCAGGTTACCGGCCTGGTTCTCTACCGTCTTCATGTTGTGCAGACGCACGGTACCTGCAGCCTTAACTTCAATACTGTTGACAGCTGCGGCACGGGACGCGGCACCACCGATATGGAAGGTACGCATGGTTAGCTGGGTACCAGGCTCACCAATGGACTGGGCTGCAATAACGCCAACCGCCTCGCCCTTGTTTACCCTGTGCCCGCGGGCCAGGTCACGGCCATAGCACTGCTTACACACACCTACGCGGGCGGCACAGGTGATAGCTGAACGCACGTAAACATGATCAATACCTTCGTTCTCCAGACGATCCACCCAGTTCTCATCCAGAAGCGTATCGGCTTCACAGATCACATCATCAGAACCTGGCTTGGTAATATCTCTGGCTGTTACACGGCCCAGGATACGTTCACGCAGAGGCTCTACAACATCACCACCCTCAATGATGGGGTGCATCTGCATGCCTTCCTCAGTACCACAGTCGTCCTCCAACACCACCATATCCTGAGCCACATCCACCAGACGCCTGGTGAGGTATCCGGAGTTTGCGGTCTTCAATGCGGTATCAGCCAAACCTTTACGCGCACCGTGTGTAGAGATGAAATACTGCAGAACGTCCAGACCTTCACGGAAGTTAGCGGTAATCGGGGTCTCGATAATGGAACCGTCCGGCTTGGCCATGAGGCCACGCATACCAGCCAGCTGTCTGATCTGGGCCGCGGAACCACGGGCGCCGGAGTCGGCCATCATGTAGATGGAGTTGAATGAATCCTGCTCCACCTCTTTGCCTTCACGGTCCGTAACTGTTTCTTTACCCAGTTTGGACATCATGGCCTTGGCCACCTGATCGTTGGTATGGGACCAGATATCCACTACCTTGTTATAGCGCTCACCGTTGGTTACCAGACCGGAAGCATACTGGTGCTCGATCTCTTTAACCTCTTTCTCGGCTGCAGACAGGATCTTTCCCTTCTCCTCAGGGATGGTCATGTCGTTCATACCGATGGAAACACCAGCTTTAGTAGCGTACCTGAAGCCCATGTACATGAGCTGATCGGCAAAGATAACGGTCTGTTTCAATCCCACACGGCGATAGCAGGTGTTGACCAGGTTGGATATGGAACGCTTATCCATGGCCTTGTTTACCAAATCAAATGGCAGGCCGTCCGGCAGGATCTCTGACAACAGGGCGCGCCCTACTGTGGTTTCAAAACGAACCGCCTGTGTAACTTTCTCGCCCTCATCGTTAGTTGAGACCTGATTGATGCGCACGGTTATCTGGGCATGCATGGAGACGTGCCCGGCAGCATAGGCACGGTGCACCTCAGAAACATTACTGAACAGCATGCCTTCGCCCTTGGCACCGATGGACTCACGGGTCATAAAGTAGAGACCCAACACCACATCCTGTGAAGGCACGATGATAGGCTCACCGTTGGCTGGTGACAGGATGTTGTTGGTAGACATCATCAAACTGCGCGCTTCCAGCTGGGCTTCGATGGACAGCGGCACATGCACCGCCATCTGGTCACCGTCAAAGTCAGCATTGAATGCGGTACATACCAGTGGGTGCAGCTGAATGGCTTTACCTTCAATCAGTACCGGCTCGAAGGCCTGGATACCGAGACGATGCAAGGTGGGCGCACGGTTCAGCATGATTGGGTGTTCACGGATAACCTCTTCCAGGATATCCCACACCTCTGGGCTACCACGTTCTACCAGTTTTTTGGCCGCCTTGATGGTGGTGGCCAAACCGCGGAACTGCAGCTTGGAAAATATAAATGGCTTGAACAGTTCCAGGGCCATACGTTTGGGCAGACCGCACTGGTGCAGTTTCAGGGTCGGACCCACCACGATCACAGAACGACCGGAGTAGTCCACACGTTTACCCAGCAGGTTCTGACGGAAGCGACCCTGCTTACCCTTGATCATATCAGCCAGGGACTTCAGCGGACGCTTGTTGGTGCCGGTGATGGCACGACCACGACGGCCGTTATCCAGCAGGGCATCTACCGACTCCTGCAGCATGCGCTTCTCGTTGCGCACGATGATATCGGGAGCATTCAGGTCCAGCAGGCGCTTGAGACGGTTGTTACGGTTGATTACCCGACGGTACAGATCGTTCAGATCAGAGGTGGCAAAACGTCCACCATCCAGCGGTACCAGGGGACGCAGCTCTGGCGGCAATACTGGCAGCACGGTCATCACCATCCACTCGGGACGGTTGCCGGACTCTTCTAGAGACTCCACCAGCTTCAGGCGCTTGGTCAGTTTTTTCAGCTTGGTCTCGGACTTGGTAGCGAGCAGTTCTTCGCGCAGGGTCTCAACTTCCTGCTGCAGATTGATGGTGCGCAGCAGATCATATACCGCCTCAGCTCCCATCTTGGCCTCAAACTCGTCACCATTCTCTTCCACCGCTTCCAGGTACTGCTCATCATTCAGCAACTGACCACGCTCCAGCGGGGTCATACCCGGATCAACCACCACAAAGGATTCAAAATAGAGCACACGCTCTATGTCACGCAGGGTCATATCCAACAGCAGACCGATGCGAGATGGCAGAGATTTAAGGAACCAGATATGGGCGACCGGGCTGGCCAGTTCGATATGACCCATACGCTCACGCCGTACCTTGGACAGGGTTACCTCAACCCCGCACTTTTCGCACACCACACCGCGGTGCTTGAGACGCTTATACTTTCCACACAGACATTCATAGTCACTTACCGGGCCAAAAATCTTGGCACAGAACAGTCCTTCGCGCTCCGGCTTAAAGGTCCGGTAGTTTATGGTTTCAGGTTTTTTAACCTCGCCATAAGACCAGGAACGGATCATATCTGGTGAAGTCAAACCGATACGGATTGAATCAAAATCCTCGGTCTGGTCCTGCTGCTTCAGAATTTTAAGTAGATCTTTCAAGATCGTTTCTCCTGCATTCAGATTTCGGTTGGTATCGCCTTAAGCAATACGCAACGTCTATTCCCGCTCCAATTCAATATTAATGCCCAGCGAACGAATCTCCTTCACCAGCACATTAAAAGATTCCGGCATTCCAGCTTCCATGTAGTGAGAGCCGTCCACGATGTTCTTATACATGCGGGTACGCCCGGTCACGTCGTCAGACTTGACTGTAAGCATCTCCTGCAGGGTATAGGCAGCACCATAGGCCTCCAGGGCCCAGACCTCCATCTCACCAAAACGCTGACCACCAAACTGCGCCTTACCACCCAGCGGCTGCTGGGTAACCAGACTGTAGGGACCAGTGGAACGCGCATGCATCTTGTCGTCCACCAGATGGTTCAGTTTCAGCATGTACATGTAGCCCACAGTTACCGGACGATCAAAGGCATCACCGGTACGACCATCGTACAGGGTTGATTGGCCGGTCTCAGGCAGGTCAGCCAGCTTCAACATGCCCTTGATCTCTTCTTCAGTAGCACCGTCAAACACCTGGGTTGCCATAGGCACACCGCGCTTCAGGTTCTTGGCCAACTCAATGATCTCATGCTCGGAGAATGACTTGAGATCCTCCTTCTTGCCACTGGTGTTGTAGACCTTTTCCAGGAACTTGCGCATCTCGGTAATCTTGGTCTGGGCCTGGAGCATTTCTCCCAGCTTGAGACCAAGACCATGTGCAGCCAGCCCCAGATGGGCCTCAAGCACCTGGCCCACGTTCATACGTGAGGGTACACCCAGCGGATTTAGCACGATATCCACCGGCTCACCATTGGCATCAAACGGCATGTCCTCAACCGGTACGATGGTGGAGATCACACCCTTGTTACCGTGACGACCAGCCATCTTGTCACCCGGCTGAATCCTACGCTTTACGGCAACGTATACCTTGACCATCTTGAGTACGCCTGGAGCCAGGTCATCACCAGTGGTCAGCTTGCGTTTCTTGTCCTCATACTTCTCGCGGAACTCTTCACGCTGCTGTTTGATCTGCTCGGCAACGGCCTCCAGATCCTTCGCTGCCTCTTCATTACGCAGGCGGATCTCCAGCCACTTCTCCTGCTCCAGTTCGGCCAGGTAGGCCTTGGTGATCTTGGAACCAGCCTTCAGCTTGTTGGGGCCACCGTCTGCCACCTTGTTGAGCAGCAGTTTTTCCACACGCTGGAAGGTATCTCCCTCCATGATGCGCAGTTGATCATCCAGATCCTTGCGTACCCGCTCCAGTTCTGCCTCTTCGATCTGCAGGGCACGGGCATCCTTCTCCACACCATCACGGGTAAAGATCTGCACGTCGATAACGGTACCAGCCATACCGGAGTGCACACGCTGGGAGGTATCTTTAACATCCGCCGCCTTCTCACCAAAGATGGCACGCAGCAGTTTCTCTTCCGGGGTAAGCTGAGTCTCACCCTTGGGGGTAACCTTACCCACCAGGATGTCACCCTCTTTCACCTCGGCGCCGATGTAGACCACACCGGACTCATCCAGCTTGGCCAGAGCGGCCTCACCTACATTTGGAATATCACCGGTGATCTCTTCCGGACCCAGCTTGGTGTCACGGGCCACACAGGTAAGCTCTTCCACATGGATGGTGGTAAAGCGATCCTCTTTTACCACGCGCTCGGATACCAGGATGGAGTCCTCAAAGTTGTACCCATTCCACGCCATGAAGGCGATACGCATGTTCTGGCCCAGCGCCAGCTCACCCATGTCAGTGGATGGACCGTCGGCCATCACATCCCCACGGGTGATCAGGTCACCGGTCTTTACCAGCGGACGCTGGTTGATACAGGTGTTCTGGTTGGAACGGGTGTACTTGATCAGGTTGTAGATATCCACGCCTGGCTCACCGGCGATGGTCTCATCATCATTCACCCGTACCACGATGCGGCTGGCATCAACCGAATCCACGATACCACCACGCTTGGCCACCACGGTCACACCGGAGTCGATGGCCACGTTGCGTTCCATACCGGTTCCCACCAGGGGCTTTTCCGAACGCAGGGTCGGTACTGCCTGACGCTGCATGTTGGAACCCATGAGTGCGCGGTTGGCGTCATCATGCTCCAGAAACGGGATCAGTGACGCCGCCACCGAAACAATCTGTTTGGAGGAGACGTCCACATACTCAATCTTTTCCGGGATTGAGAGAGTGAATTCATTCTGATGTCTACAGGAGACCAGTTCATCAGTCAGGTTGCCCTTGGCATCCATACTGGTGTTGGCCTGGGCGATTACATAACGCCCCTCCTCAATGGCAGAGAGATAGTGAATCTCCTTGGTTACCTTACCATTTACCACCTTGCGGTATGGTGTCTCCAGGAAACCATACTCATTGGTCCGGGAGTAGACCGCCAGGGAGTTGATCAGACCGATATTCGGTCCTTCCGGAGTCTCAATAGGACATACACGACCATAGTGGGTCGGATGCACGTCACGTACTTCAAAGCCGGCACGCTCACGGGCCAGACCGCCAGGGCCAAGAGCAGAAACACGCCGCTTGTGAGTGATCTCGGACAGCGGGTTGTTCTGATCCATAAACTGGGACAGCTGACTGGAGCCAAAAAACTCCTTGATGGCAGCAGACACCGGCTTGGCATTGATCATCTCCTGTGGCATCAGGCCTTCAGCCTCTGCCAGGGTCAGGCGTTCTTTTACCGCGCGTTCAACGCGTACCAAGCCGATACGGAACTGATTCTCAGCCATCTCACCTACACAGCGGATACGGCGGTTACCTAGGTGATCAATATCGTCCACCACACCATGGCCGTTTCTGATGCTGATCAGCTCTTTCAGGACATCCACTATGTCCTCTTTGGACAGGATGCCTTCGCCCTCCACCTCATCACGGGCCAGGCGACGGTTAAACTTCATGCGTCCCACCGCTGACAGATCGTAGCGATCGGAGCTGAAAAACAGATTCTTGAACAGGTTCTGTGCCGAATCCTTGGTGGGTGGCTCGCCCGGACGCATCATGCGATAGATCTCCACCTGCGCTTCCAGATCATTGGTGGTGGAGTCAATGCGCAAGGTGGTGGAGATGTATGGCCCCTGATCGAGATCGTTGGTGAACAGGGTCTCCAACTTCTTAACCCCTTTCTCGACCAGCGTTTCCAGCAACTCCTCGGTGATCTCATCATTGGCATTTGCCAGAATCTCGCCACTCTCCTTGTCGACTATGGTCTTTGCAATCACCTTGCCGTGCAGGAATTCAAATGGGGCTTCAATGGATTTAATGCCAGCATCATCCAGCTTCTTGATATGGCGCTGGGTGATACGGCGGCCTGCTTCAATAATGACAGTGCGCTTTACCTTGATATCAAAGGTGGCGGTCTCGCCACGCAGGCGCTCAGGCACCAGATCCAGCTTGGCTGCATTCTTGGTCAGGGTGATAGTGTCCGTCTCAAAGAACATATCCAGGATCTGCTCGGTGTCATACCCCAACGCGCGCAGGATAATGGTGGCCGGCAGTTTGCGACGGCGGTCGATACGGACAAATACGTTATCTTTGGGATCAAATTCAAAATCCAGCCAGGAACCACGGTACGGAATTACCCGGGCGGAGAACAGCAGCTTGCCTGAGGAGTGGGTCTTGCCCCGGTCATGGTCGAAGAACACACCGGGTGAACGGTGCAGCTGGGATACGATAACTCGCTCGGTACCGTTGATAACAAAGGTGCCGTTATCGGTCATGAGTGGCAGTTCGCCCATATAGACTTCCTGCTCCCGGATATCCTTTACCACCTTGGTATCTCCAGGCGCATCCTTGTCGTAGATCACCAGGCGCACCAAAACCCGCAATGGAGCTGCATAGGTGGTACCGCGCAGATGGCATTCACGCACATCAAACTGGGGCTCACCCAGACGGTAGCTCACATACTCCAGTGCCGCGTTGCCAGAATAGCTGACAATGGGAAATACGGATTTGAATGCCGCATTCAGGCCGACATCAGCTCGATCTGCAACAGCAACACCATCCTGTAAAAAAGTGCGGTATGAATCGATCTGGGTCGCGAGAAGATAAGGCACCTCCAGGATACTCGGACGTTTTCCGAAATCCTTACGAATGCGTTTTCTCTCAGTGAAAGAATAGGCCATATTGCCGTCCCTCGGATTTTATGAACTTCAAGTCAGGATCTCAGCCTGCCAGTGCTTGAGATCCATATAAAAAAACTTTTTTTGACAGTGCCGCTACCCCGGCACTATCCACAAGCGGGAAAAGGCCGGCGGCTAAACGCCACCAGCCTCATACCACTTAATGCTTGTGTGTATGCAGAATCAAAAATTACTTGATCTCTGCAGTACCACCAGCCTCTTCCAACTGCTTCTTGATCTCTTCCGCTTCGTCCTTGGCAACGCCTTCCTTGATGGTGGCAGGTGCGCCTTCCACGGCCTCTTTGGCCTCTTTCAGACCCAGACCGGTGATGCCACGTACTGCCTTAATAACGCCAACCTTGGCAGAACCGAATGAGGTAAGAACTACGTCAAACTCGGTCTTCTCTTCAGCTGCAGCGGCTTCACCACCACCAGCGGCTGGAGCGGCGGCTACAGCAGCTGCTGCAGACACACCAAACTTCTCTTCCATCGCTTCAATCAATTCCACGACATCCATCACGGTCATGCCAGCGATAGCTTCTAAAATATCGTCTTTGGATACGGCCATTTTAAAACTCCTGAATATCTGTTACTTAGTACAAGACTAAAATTGGGTAAAAACAAAAAACTCTTAGGCTGCCTCTTTCGCATCGCGGACTGCAGCAACGGTACGTACCAGCTTGCCCGGAACCTCGTTGATGGTTCTGGTAAGCTTCTCGACCGGTGCCTTCATGACCGCCATCAACATGCTGATAGCCTGATCGTAAGTTGGCATCTTCGCCAGGGTGTCAACGTCGGAAGCTTCCAGCAGCTTACCTCCGATTGAAACCAGTTTTACGACCAGTTTGTCATGCTCTTTTGAGAAGTCCTTGATCACACGGGCGGCAGAACCTGGATCTTCCTGCGAGAAGGCAAGGACGAGTTGACCTGTCAACCCATCTGCCATACAGGCGAAATCCGTACCCTCGAATGCTCTCCGGGCCAGCGTGTTCTTGACTACGCGGATATAGACACCCGACTCACGTGCCTTGGCACGCAGAGCGGTCATCTCTTCCACTGTCAAGCCGCTGTACTCGGCAGCAATCGCGGAGTAGGCACTACCAGCCACTTCAGCGATTTCAGCAACGACTGCTTTTTTCTGCTCAAGATTGAGTGGCACTCGTCACCTCCTGACTACGGTGGAACCAAACTACAGTTCCAATTTAAAAATTACGGTAAATATAACCGCGTTTGTTAACGTGCACCGTCATCAGGACTAACCCAATTCCGAAGCTCCGTCTGCGCAGGCAATCCTGAATCCATCCAGGCATCTTTAAGCACGTAAATGCACCTACGGTCTTTGACAGCGACCGTCCATCGAGGAGAGTGTTACCACTTTCCAGTTTGGCCGGAGCTACAAAGTCTATCTGCGGATATAACAGCATCCGCAGTTAGAGGCCGAACAACAAACCTCTAACTGTACCGGTTCTATCCTGAACCGGTACAAGTTAAATCAAATGCTCAGTGAAGACTGATCAACCACCAGGCCCGGGCCCATTGTGGTGGATACGGTTATCTTCTGCAGATAAACACCCTTGGCCGAACTTGGCTTGGCCTTTTTCAGGTCAGCCAGCAAGGCATTCAGGTTTTCCAACAGATCAGCCGCTTCAAAACCAACCTTACCGATAGGGCAGTGGACAATACCGGCCTTGTCGTTACGGTAACGTACCTGACCAGCCTTGGCGTTATTAACAGCTGTAACGACATCTGGGGTCACGGTGCCAACTTTCGGGTTTGGCATCAATCCACGTGGACCCAGGATCTGCCCCAGTTGACCAACAACCCGCATGGCATCCGGAGTAGCGATAACTACATCGAAGTCCATATTGCCGCCCTTGATGTCAGCAGCCAGGTCTTCAAAACCTACTATGTCTGCACCAGCCTCTTTGGCAGCATCAGCATTGGCACCCTGGGCGAATACAGCAACCCGCACGGTCTTACCAGTACCCTTAGGCAATACAGTGGAGCCACGCACCACCTGGTCAGACTTCTTTGCATCAACACCTAGGTTGACGGCCACATCTACCGACTCAGCAAATTTCACTGTAGAGAGATCTTTCAGCAGGGCGAAGGCCTCTTCAGCCAGGTACTGTTTACCAGCTTCCACCTTCTCATTTATTGCGCGTGCGCGCTTAGTCAGCTTTGCCATGACTTAGCCCTCCTCAACTTCAATACCCATGGAACGGGCACTGCCGGCAATGATGCGAACCGCTGCATCCATATCAGCAGCATTCAGGTCTGCCATCTTCACGGTAGCAATCTCTTCCAACTGGGCACGATTTACCTTGCCAACCTTATCCATATTTGGAACACCACTACCCTTGGGAATGCCAGCAGCCTTCTTCAATAGAACAGACGCAGGAGGGGTCTTGGTAATAAAAGTGAAGGAACGGTCTGCATAAACGGTGATTACCACTGGAATGGGCATCCCTTTCTCGACGTTCTGAGTCTTGGCATTGAATGCCTTGCAAAACTCCATGATGTTTACGCCGTGCTGACCCAACGCCGGACCTACAGGAGGACTTGGATTTGCCTCACTAGCAGGTACCTGAAGCTTGATGTAAGCCTCAATTTTCTTAGCCATGTTTACCTCTCAATGGGTGCAAACGCCAGGGACTGGTTACCCGGGCTCCCCTTAATATTAATGAAACGGAGTAGTCATACTCTGTTTCACACAAAAATACTTCTTAATTACACATCCATGTGGGTATATTCCTGCCCGGCCCTCCCTGGCCGGGCGTTCGCCGCGCTGCGTCTGTCCACTGGACAGACGGTCGCGGCTTACCCTTTCTCTACTTGTCCGAACTCCAGGTCCACAGGAGTGGAACGCCCGAAGATCAACACAGAAACCTTGAGGCGACTCTTTTCGTAGTCAACATCCTCAACCACACCGTTGAAGTCGTTAAACGGCCCATCAATAACCCGAACCACTTCTCCCGGCTCGAACAGAATCTTGGGACGGGGCTTCTCAACACCTTCCTGCACCCGCTGCAACAGGGCATTGGCCTCTTTCTCGGTGATTGGAGCTGGTCGGTCGCCAGTACCACCGATAAATCCCAACACCTTAGGTACATCTTTAACCAGATGCCAGGTCTCGTCCGTCATCACCATCTGCACCAGGACATAGCCCGGGAAAAACTTGCGCTCACTCTTGCGCTGCTGCCCGGCGCGCATCTCCACAACCTCTTCTGTAGGCACCAGGATCTCGCCAAACATATCCTCCATTCCGGCGCGCTGTATCCTCTCCATCAGAGATAGCTTAACCTTGGCCTCAAAACCGGAGTAGGCATGAACCACATACCAACGCTTTTCCATAGTCTGCCTACCTTACCCGGTTACGGTACGAACAATGGCCATTAAAGCCATGTCCACCAGCCAAAGAATGATACCTATGACCAACACCATGGCAAAAACAATCAAAGTAGTCTGAATTGTCTCTTGCCTGCTTGGCCATACAACTTTA
Source organism: Chromatiales bacterium (assembly GCA_028278145.1). Taxonomy (GTDB): domain Bacteria; phylum Pseudomonadota; class Gammaproteobacteria; order Chromatiales; family Chromatiaceae; genus JAAGZL01. The sequence continues at coordinate 15,353 of JANQEV010000078.1, forward strand.
CGAACTTCAGTTCTGGAATCTGACGCGAAAGCCCAGATCTTGCGTCCAACCATGGTCTGCATGGCAATAGCTACAGCCACACCTGCCACGGCCAACAGACCGAGCACGCGAAACAATAGCGAATACCCTTCATAGTAATAAAACCCCGCTATACCACCCGCCAGCATCAATACCGCCAATGCCAGCTTCACTGTATCCATAGTGGAGCCTTCAACTTCTGTCTTTGCGTTCATTCCTGCCTATCACGCCTCACAACTTTGGGCGAAAAAATGGCAGGCCAGGAGGGACTCGAACCCCCAACCTGCGGTTTTGGAGACCGCTGCTCTACCAATTGAGCCACTGGCCTAATTTCCTAGTCTAAGTTTCCGGTTTCAAGAAACCAGAAAACGGACCAGCCTGGTAAGGGCTGGTCCGCATAGCTTCATAGCTGTTACTGCAATTACTCGATAATCTTAGAAACCACGCCGGCGCCTACAGTACGGCCACCTTCACGGATTGCAAAACGCAGACCTTCTTCCATAGCAATCGGCGCATGC
>JANQEV010000081.1 GCA_028278145.1 Chromatiales bacterium
AATGGCGCGCTCGCTGTGTTGTGGCGCTTGCCGTATAGCTATGGCATGCGGCCTGCGCACCACGCCTTGCGATCATCGCCATTTGAACACAAACTCGGCACATCAGCGAATTAATCAGAGGCTCCCTAGATATTAATATGACGACATCCTCAGGAATTCTTGTCCTACAAGCTTTAGCTGCTAAATATTACACATGTGTTAACATTCTGAATAAACAATCTATTGATTTTCGCACAAAAACCTTCCAGAAGTCGGTCGAGTGGCGTGCAGATCGAGCATACTTCGGGAGACCACATTCAGCATGTTCAGGCTGATACATACCAATGCGATCCTTATATTAGGTTTTGGGGCAATCCTTGCCTGCATGCTAGGTAGTATCTTCATCGGCATGCAACACCTGGATACAACCCGGGATGCCTGGTTACGTGATGCTGCCTTCCGCGAAAAAGTCAGGGCCGCCTTCCTAATGCGCGAAGCAGTACGTGAGCGCTCTTTCCGACTGACTTTTGCCGCTACTCTGGATGATTTTTTCGAACGTGACGAACAGCGCAATATCTTTAACGCCAAAGCCATCTCATTCCTGACCGCCCGCGATGCCCTGTCTAAATTAAATCTGACTACTGCAGAAGCACAAGCACTAGCTACGCTTATGGATCAGATCAAGGCAGCCCGCCCAGGCATAGAAAATGCCATGTCGGCAATTGTCGAGCAAGGCCATGATGCAAGCATACAAGAACTACTGGAAACCGGGCTCAATGGCCAGTCTCTGGTGATTGAAGCACTTAATGCATTTGTTGAAGTGGTCGAGGAATCGTCCCTGCGTGAAGCAACCATTGCTAGTAAGGCTATCGCAGATACCCAGCAAAATATGATGCTGCTGAGCGGTGGCGCAGTTGCCCTCGCCTTAACCATTGGCATCATAGTCCTGGGCCGTGAGGGGCGTTTCAAGGCACGCTTGCGCGAGCATCGGGATCAACTGGCCATGCTGTCTACTACTGATGCCCTGACCGGCATTGCCAATCGCCGCCACTTTGATGAATTCTTCAAACTTGCCTGGCGTCAGACAACACGCTCCAACCTTCCATTGTCATTAATCCTGATTGATGTGGACCACTTCAAGCTTTACAACGATGAATATGGACATGCCGTGGGAGATACCTGTTTGACCGCTATTGCCAAGGCAATGGATGAGGTGGTGGTACGCACAACAGATCTTGTGGCCCGATTTGGAGGCGAAGAGTTTGCCTGCATCCTACCAGACACTGAAACCGATGGGGCACTGAATATTGCAGAAGGCATTCGTAATGCCGTAGCTGAGTTGAACATTGAACATAGTGAGTCTTCCACTGCTTCCCATGTAACAGTCAGTATTGGCGTAGCCACATGCCACCCCACACCAGAGGATGATCCTACACTGCTGTTCAAAACCGCTGATGACTTGTTGTACAAAGCCAAGCAACAGGGGCGTAATTGTGTAGTAACTGCATAATTACAAACGAAATTAAAGCCAATCCAATACCACCCACATCCACTTTGTATTCTTGCCTGAATATGATGTGTTAAACTGGCTAGATGCTAGAGAAAGAACTTTCGGAACTACGTGTCGAAATTTCCAGACTACGTAACGTAGAACTGGAGAATCGGGACATCCTGAGAGATTTAAAACAGCATGCGGATATCCAGACTGCCCTAAATGGAATACTGCAGATTTCACTGCTTCCACTTTCCCTGACCGAACAGTTACAACGTATCCTGGAGCTGACACTGGAAATCCCATGGTTGGAACTAGTCAAGAAAGGCTGCATCTTTCTGGTGAAGGACGGTACACATACCCTAACTATGGCAGTACAAGTTAACCTGCCAGCTCCCCTGCTAACCATGTGTAAAGAAGTAGCATATGGCCAGTGCCTTTGTGGACAAGCCGCTGAATCGAAAACCTTGCTGTTTAAAGGCTGCATAGATGAAGATCACCACAACCGACCAGACAACATGTCTCCCCATGGACACTATATTGAGCCCATCATCGCCGGTGGCGAGCTTTTAGGTGTTCTAAACCTATATGTTCAACATGGCCATAAACCACAACACATCGAAGAACAGTTTTTGCGAGCGGCATCTACAGCTATTGCCGGTATTATCCAACGACATGAGCTGGAAAGGCTTTCCTACGAAGATCCATTGACCACACTACCCAACAGACGTCATCTCTCAGAAAACCTTGAGCATGCATTGTTGCTAGCCGACCGTATGCAGAAACGGGTAGCAGTTATGTTTCTGGACCTAAATCTATTCAAGGAGGTAAATGACAGGTTCGGCCATGGAGTGGGTGATGAGGTATTGAAACAGGCAGCAAATCGTATTAAAGAGTGCTTACGTGAAATGGATACTCTGGTACGTTCTGGTGGTGACGAGTTCGTTGCCCTGATTGAGATGATCGATGACAAACAAAAAGTGATAAACATTGGCAAGCGTATTTTAGACGAGATCAACCAACCGTTCACCGTAGAGGGAAATAGACTTGAGATTGGTATAAGTATTGGAATCGCCTTTTATCCAGACGATGGAGAGCATGCCCAGACATTATTGGAACAGGCTGATCTTGCAATGTATCGAGCCAAGAGCGCAGAGCAGAGTGTTATACTCTATTCCGACATACAGTGACCTAACAACCGTATCTGAAATTGAGTTCACGCATACTATTCGCAGATAGCCTCAAGTTAAAAACTCATAACATAACATTATTAACAAGCAGCCTGGTTTGATGTTGCACCGTCTGTATAGATTCAATGGCATCTATCAGTTCATCTGCCTAGACAGATTATATCTGTAGATATCTACTAACCACGATTCAGCCTGAATATCAGCTCAAACATTCTGCTCAGACCCTTATCTGAATATCTGTCACTATCCTGTAGTAGATCCTCGGTGTGCAGCTTGGTAATGGAAAAACCATTCCCAAACAGCTCCAGCACTTCCGCCTCTGGTACGCTGTGAGGTGGACCCGACATCTCTTCTTGAGGGTAATCCATGCTTACCAGCAGGATAGAGATATCCGCGGGCAATATATCAGCCAACAGCTTTGCATACCTTTGACGCTGAGGACGATCCAGTGCTACCAACGACGCACGATCATATACAGCGGATATCCCCTCCAGATATTCGGAAGTGAGTTTATTTATATCCCCGCACAACAGATGAAAACCCTCTGCCCTATAGGACACAAACTCACCCTGTGAGGTAATTGCAGGGGTTAGTTGTTGTTCGGCAAAAAACTCCTGCACGGCCTTGGGGCTTACCTCCACTCCTAGTACAGAATAGCCCTGCTCCGCCAGCCATGCCATATCCAGGCTCTTGCCGCATAGGGGAACAAACACCTCTGATCCTGGTGTCACCTCTAGACTGTTCCAGTAGGAGAGCAGATGATCATTTACACTGTCGTGATGCCAGCCGATCTGGCCATCCAACCAGCGCTGGTGCCAATATTCTGGTGATAAGTGCTTGGGTCTATCTGTGGTTGAAGACATTCTCACACTGTCCAGGATATGTTGCTGCTTCTGGCGGTTTCATCCAGAGGCAATACACGCTGTTGTAGCGTGTACGCACTGGCCGCTCAGGGCCAGTGCGTTGTTGAGAATATCAGGCGTCAAACGGGTTGCGTACTACCAGGGTTTCAGCACGATCCGGACCGGTAGAGATCACGTCAATAGGCACACCGGTAAGCTCTTCGATCTTCTTAAGATAATCCTGAGCGGCCTGGGGCAGATCTTCCAGGTTCTTGGTACCGACGGTAGATTCCGTCCACCCTGGAACCTCAATATATACTGGCTCGCACTTCTCAATGCGGTTGGCACCTACTGGAGGCACATCTATCTCCTGCCCATCCAGTTTATAGCCTACGCAGATTTTTATCGTATCCAAACCATCCAATACATCCAGCTTGGTAATACAGATACCGGTCACACTGTTGATATCCAGGGAGCGACGCAAGGACACAATATCCAACCAGCCACAACGGCGTTGGCGACCGGTGGTAGCTCCAAACTCATGTCCCTTGGTACCCAGGTGATCACCAATATCATCAAACAGTTCGGTAGGGAATGGACCTGCACCCACACGCGTGGTGTAGGCCTTAACAATACCCAGAATGTAATCCAGATTGCATGGTCCCATGCCACTACCACTGGCAGCACCACCAGCGGTGGTATTGGATGAGGTTACATATGGGTAGGTACCGTGATCGATATCCAGCAGTGCTCCCTGAGCCCCTTCAAACATTATGTTCTGACCGTCCCTGCGCATCTGGTGCAGGGTACCGGTAACATCCTCCACCATAGGCAGAATTCTTTCCGCTTGCGCCAGACACTGATCCAGTACCATCTGGTAGTCTACGGTATCAAACTTGAAGTAGTGTTCCAGAGCAAAGTTGTGATAATCCATCACCTCTTGCAAACGAGACTTGAAACGCTCGGTATCCTGCAACTCTCCCAAACGAATACCACGTCGGGATACCTTGTCTTCATATGCGGGCCCGATACCACGTCCGGTGGTACCAATGGCCTTATTACCACGGGCGGCTTCGCGCGCCTGGTCCAGGGCGATATGGTAAGGCAGGATCAAAGGGCAGGATTCGCTGATTCCAAGACGGGAAGATGCAGGAATGCCATTCTGTTCCAGCTTATCTATCTCTGTCAGTAGAGCCTCCGGTGATAGCACTACTCCATTTCCAATCAGGCAGCGTACATTCTCACGCAGTATGCCAGAAGGGATAAGGTGCAGGACGGTCTTTTCACCATCGATAACCAGTGTATGTCCAGCATTATGACCACCCTGAAAACGGGCTACAGCCTGTGCTCGATCAGTAAGCAGATCAACAATCTTACCCTTGCCCTCGTCACCCCATTGGGTGCCGATAACTACGACATTTCTACCCATACTAAATATCTCTGATTTGAATAGCTTTATAGCTTTTTAATATTGTACGACCGGTTCAGGCGGACGTTACTGTCCATTTACCATCTTGATGTACCAGAATTGATTCACACCCCATCTCGGCACTGGATCCATCCTGCCCCGGCAACCCCATAATGACCCGGTTTCCATCAGCCCTTAGCTTTTTGATGGCCTGGTGCTGTTCCGGATCATCGGACCAAGGAGCAAATATACCATTAATGGACCCGGATTCGACATTTTTTGCCAGTCGCATTAATAGTTTCAGATCGGTACTGAAACCGCAGGCTGGACGCGCCCGTCCAAATGCCGCTCCAATATCATCATAACGCCCCCCACGAGCCACCTCCTGTCCTAAACCTGGCACGAAGGCGGCAAAAACAACCCCGGTATGATAGTGATAGCCGCGCAGTTCCGCCAGATCAAAATGTAGTGGCAGTTGTGGCAGTCTGGTTTTTACCAGTCCAGACAGCCTCTCCAGATCAGCCAGGGCGGATTTTACATCAGAATTGGCCCCAGCAAGCAGTTGTTTGGCCCTCTCCAGCACCTCATCACCGCTCAATTCCGGCAGTACAACCAGCATACGGGCCATATCTGACTCAATATCCAGCTTAGACACCAGGGCTTCAATCTCTGGAATAGACTTGCGCTGTAGGGCGTTAAACAGCTCCAGCTCAGCTTGGTGGTCGAGTCCGGCCTGTAATACCAGCCCACGGAATATGCCCACATGGCCCAGATCGATATAGATATCCTCCAGACCTGCCAACTGCATGGACTCCAGCATCAGACAGATGCTCTCCAGATCACTCTCAACCCCTGAGTGACCATATATCTCCGCCCCGACCTGCAATGGCGCACGGGATCCGGCAAAACCATCGCTTCTGGTATGCAACACAGTACCCGCATAGCAGAGACGGGTCACACTCTCATGCCGTAGCTGGTGGGCATCGATACGTGCCGCCTGGGTAGTAATATCGGCCCTGATTCCCAGGGTACGTCCAGTTACCTGGTCGGTAACCTTGAAGGTCTTAAGATCCAGATCACCACCGGTATTAATCAGCAGGGATTCCAGATATTCGACGAATGGTGGGAAGACCAATTCATAACCCCAGCTGGTATATAGATCCAGCAGCTTGCGCCGCAGGTTCTCCACGGCAACTGCCTGTGGTGGTAGTACTTCATCGATGCCTTCCGGCAGCAACCATTTCTCAATTTGCATGTTTTAGGGCCTGTTAACGCTAACCCAATATGCCCTGCTAGGACTATTTTTTCGTCCAGCAAGGCAGAATGAGTGATGTGTAGTGACTCTACATGAGCGAATGATAACGCCGCTGGGTGGAAAAATAGACCTAGCCCTTCGGGTTATGCCTAAAAAAGCATCACTCGTTGTTGCTCGTTGTTCATTTGGAATAACCAAACCACACTCCTCGCGCCTAGATTGACGCATTTTTAGGTATAACAGAGCCTTTTGGATTAGCTTTAACAGGCCCTCATCTTCTGACTTTTAATTAACCAGATACAGCATGACAACACCCAATACCATGCTGATCAAGCCAGTGATACGTAGGGAGTGGTCGTCTATTTCACTCATGGTACGCAGTATTTTCCGCATCGCCCCTGGGTTTAGGAATGGCAACATACCTTCAATCACCAACACCAGGGCCAAGGCTGTCAACAGATCGTGCCACATAATATTTCCCAAAAAAATGCCGGGCGTATTCCGCCCGGCTGATATTTATGAGACCTGCTGCAGTCGCCATTAACAGTTGCAACTGCCGTTATGCCAGATAACTAGGCAATACTATTTTTCAGATTCCTTCTTATTAAAATATCTGAAGAACTCAGAATCCGGCTTCAGCACCATCATATTTCCACTGGTATCAAATACCGAACGGTAGGCCGATAGGCTACGGTAAAAGGCATAAAACTCACTGTTAGTCTCGTAGGCCTTGGCATAGATGGATGCCGCCTTGGCATCACCCTCACCGCGCAGTTTTTCTGCATCCCTAAAAGCATTAGCCAGGATAACAGTGCGTTGGCGGTCTGCCTCGGCCTGGATTCTTTCAGCAGCCTCATCACCCTGCGCCCGCAGGTCACGGGCCACACGCTCACGTTCTGCTCGCATACGTTCGTATACCGAGCCACTTACCTCGGACGGCAGGTCAATACGCTTGATACGCACATCGATAACCTCTACCCCCAGCTCATTGGCCTTCTCATCCGCATCCTTGGTCAAAAGGGCCATGATCTCAGAACGTTCTCCCGAAACCACTTCTACGATAGTACGTTTACCAAACTCATCACGTAGACTGGTATTGATACGCTCTGCCAACAGGGACGAGGTACGTCCAGGATTACCACCAGTGGAACGATAGTACTGACCCACATTGGCAATACGCCATTTAACGAAGGAGTCCACGATAACGTCCTTCTTCTCAACGGTAAGGAAACGCTGAGGGCGAGCATCCAGGGTCTGGATACGGCCATCGAATCGCTTGACGTTATTGATGAAGGGGATCATCCAGTGCAGTCCTGGCTTATAGTCCGCATCCACGATCTCACCCAGACGCAGCTTGATGGCCATCTCCCACTGTTTGACGGTAAAGGCAGACAGCGAGATTCCAAAGGCTATAACACCTGCAATTATTAAAAACCCAAGTTTGTTAGATGACATTAGCGAACCCTCCTGCCACGGGTGACTTCACGTTGGCGTGGCTGCACCTGTCTTTTTACCCGCTCTGGCAACACATTCTGCAATTTCGTTCCAGGACGCTGCATGCCAGGTGCGATAAGCTTATCCAGGGGTAGATACATCAGACTATTGCCATCTTCAGTATCTATCATGACCTTGCTGGTCTTACCCAGAACATCTTCAATGGTATCCAGATATAGCCTCTGGCGGGTTACTTCCGGGGCCTTTTCATACTCGGCCAGTACAGCCAGGAAGCGGCTGGCCTCACCCTCGGCCTCGGCAATAACCTGCTCCTTGTAGGCGTTGGCATCTGCAAGTTTACGTGCTGCATTACCACGGGCTACCGGAATTACCTCGTTGGCATAGGCCTGGGCCTTGTTCTCTTTCTTTTCCTTGTCCTCGCGGGCCTTGATGGCATCATCGAAGGCACTCTTTACCTGCTCCGGTGGCTTGGCCGGCTGCATGTTGATGCCGATGATCTCAATACCGGTACGGTAGTTATTGATAAGCTCCTGTACCCTATTCTTGATTCGGTCAGCAATGGCGCCACGACCTTGGGTCAGGATAAAGTCCAGATCACTCTTACCGATGGTCTCACGCACCGCAGTCTCGGTGGCATCACGCATGGTCTTAGCTGGATTCTGGTCCTGGAACCAGTAGTCAGCAGCGTCCTGTATCCTAGACTGCACGGTCAACTCAATATCTACAATGTTCTCATCCCGGGTCAGCATTAGAGCCTGATGGCGGAAAGATGAGATCTCATCCACGTTGAACTTCTCTACTGTCTCAATTGGAAAAGGCAGATGCCAGTGTGGTCCAGGATCGGTTACCTCCTGGTAGCTACCAAACCTGAGTATCACGCCGCGCTCTGCAGGTTCAATAATATAGATACCACTTGCCAGCCAAACCAGCAGGGCAATGACTACAATCATGCCGATACCAGTTGAGCCAGGACCCTGCATGGAACGGTCAGAACCTCCTGCAGGACCTTTACCGCCGCCAAACAGCCCCCCCATCTTGTCCTGAAGCTTTTTCACCACTTCATCAAGATCTGGTGGGCCCTGATCTTTGCCATTTCCTCCCCAGGGATCTTTATCCCCACCGGGTTCGTTCCAGGCCATGTACAACTCCTGTTAGTAATGTTCAGTTATGCGGTTACCCGCGAAATTGGCTAATTCTAGCCTGCTGGTTCGATAAAATGAACCAAAATAGTTTCAGTAGTATTCTGACTATTAAAGATCCATCAAATATTGTTCAGATATAATCAGCTTAAATTGGTCCGGATAGTGGAAAATTCAACTCAAACCACCAACCGGCTCTCCAGCAGATGCTCTCTGCTTGCCAGACGCTCATATTCCCGCCTTGGTAGTTCTATTTCCATTTTCCAGCCTCCATGCTCCAAATGCTCCTCCGAGAGAATATTGGCTATCTGGTACAGGCGTGAACGTAGACGACCATCTTCCGGTCTCAGTTGCACCGTATGCCGGATATGCCCTTGATGGAAAAACTCAGCCATAGCCTGTTGCAGGATTTCCACACCACTACCATCCATGGCTGAAATCCATACCCGTTTCACAAGTCCATCACTTCCCCGCTCCACATGTGGTTCCTCTCCAGCGAGCAGGTCTACTTTGTTATAGACCTCGATCTGGGGTATATCGCTGGCCCCGATCTGTGCCAGTACATCATTTACCTCTGCCACACATACAGACCGCTGGGGACTGGCGCAATCGATTACATGCAGCAACAGCCCGGCAGATATGGTCTCCTGCAAGGTAGATTTGAATGCTGCCACCAGTTCATGCGGCAGGTGAGAGATAAAACCTACGGTATCAGCCAGTACCACTGATCCCTCACCAGGGAGATCCACCCGTCTCAGAGTCGGATCAAGGGTGGCAAACAACTGGTCTGCAGCATATACACCGGAATCCGTCAGCAGGTTGAATAGAGTGGATTTACCGGCATTGGTATAACCCACCAGAGAGACCGTGGGTATCTCTGCCCGGTTGCGTGACTTTCGTCCCTGATCACGCTGGCTATCCACCTTCTCCAGGCGTTTGCGGATCTGGGCTATGCGATTGTTCAGCAGTCGCCGGTCTGTCTCAAGCTGGGTTTCACCAGGTCCACGCAGTCCAATACCGCCCTTCTGCCTCTCCAGATGGGTCCAACCACGTACCAGCCGGGTGGAAAGATGGCGCAGTTGCGCCAGTTCCACCTGCAACTTACCTTCAAAGGAGCGTGCCCGCTGGGCAAATATATCCAGGATCAGGCCCGTGCGGTCCACTACCCTGCACTTAAACTCACGCTCCAGATTGCGTTCCTGGCTGGGAGAGAGATCATGATTAAATATCACCACCTCGGCTTCAGTTCCCGAGATAGCATCCACCACCTCTTCCACCTTGCCACGGCCGATAAAAAATCGTGGGTCAGGTGATTTACGGCTACCAGTGATGGTCACTAATGGCTCGGCACCAGCCGATACCACCAGATCAACAAACTCACTCAGTTCTTCAGGGTCAGGGCGTGCGCCTATGTCCTGGTGTACCAGGACGGCGCGTTCGCCAGTCTTGGGGCGTTCAAACATATATCAGGCGTAGCTACCCCTGGATTGTGACTCAGGCGTGCATGGCAGTACCGCTGTGCGGTACCCCATGTATTGATTAGTAATTACCGGGTTCTGGCTGACTGTCATGTCCAGTCTGTATTCTGATATTACGAGCCGGAACAATGGTGGATATGGCATGTTTATAAACCATCTGGTTGACGCTGTTCTTCAGCAGGACAACGAACTGATCAAACGAATCTATCTGTCCCTGCAACTTGATACCGTTAACCAGAAATATCGATACTGGAACCCGCTCTTTTCGCAGCGCGTTAAGAAAAGGGTCTTGTAAGCTTTGCCCTTTCGACATGTTGTTCTCCTTGTTTTTTATTAATTTCGGTTCCACCGATGCGGGCTGAAAAAGGCAGCCCGAGATAATATTCCTTCCCTGAAATTAGTTTAGCACAAGATATTAAATTTACTGTTAGCCACTAGATGAGGACGAAAGGACTATTTTCAAGGCCTGATCAAGAACATTTTTTTCCTCATCATTCAACCAGTTGGCATCTTGTTCTGAACGCAACCAGGTAAATTGCCGCTTTGCCAGCTGACGGGTTGCAATAACCCCCCTCTCAACCATTTCATCCCAGGAATATTCACCCTGTATGTAGCGCAGCATCTGCCGGTATCCTACTAAACGCATGGAAGGCATTTCGTGGTCCAGGTCCCATTTTTGCACCAGGGCCCGTACCTCTTTCTCAAAGCCCTGTTCCAGCATCTGCATGAAGCGCTGTCTGATCCGCTGGTGCAATACAGACCTGTCGCTAGGTGCCCGTACCAGTTTTATGACCTCAAATGGCAATTTTGATTCCCCATCATTCTGTTGCAGTTCTGACAAGGGCGTTCCGGTCAGTTCATACACCTCCAGGGCACGCTGAATCCGTTGCGGGTCATTAAGGTTTATGCGTTGGGCAGCAACCGGATCTACCTGCTGCAGACGGGCATGCAACTGCCCCCAACCGGACTCCCTGGCCTCTGCCTCCAGTCTTGCCCTGATCTCAGGATCCGCATCAGGCAGTTCCGACAACCCGTACTGCAGGGCGCGAAAATAGAGCATGGTGCCACCAACCAGCAGCGGGATACGTCCGCTACCGAGGATTTCATCTATCTCGCGCAGGGCATCATGTCGAAATCTGGCGGCAGAGTAGCTTTCCACTGGATCACAGATATCTATCAGACGGTGGGGGGCTTGGGCCAGTTCCTCTTGAGTGGGCTTAGCGGTACCAATATCCATCCCGCGATATACCAGGGCAGAGTCCACGCTGATGATGTCACAAGGCAGTTCACGCACCAGGTCGATGGCAAGATCGGTCTTGCCAGAAGCTGTAGGCCCCATGAGAAAGATTACACTTGGCTGCTGGTTTTTAGAGAGATCCTGCATCGGTTTCTGCCAGCTTTTTTACTGGCCACGCAGAAACAGCTTATCCAGCTGTTCCATACTTAGCTGTACCCAGGTAGGTCGACCATGGTTACACTGTCCGCTACGCTCAGTCTGTTCCATATCCCGTAGCAGTCCATTCATCTCGTCCAGGGTAAGTTTACGATTAGCCCTGACTGATCCGTGGCAGGCCATACCTGCAAGCACGGCATTGATCTCATGCCGTATGCGCTCACTGCTGCCATGTTCGGACATGTCCGCCAACATATCCCGCAGCAGCTGTTCTGGATCTGCTCCCTGGAGTATGGCAGGAATGGACCTGATCAGGAGCTTTTCTCGATCAATGCGATCCACTTCCATTCCCAGTTCGACCAGCAGAGAGGCTGACTCCTCAGCAAGATCAGCCTCACCTTCCGACACAGCGACTGATGTGGGCACCAACAGGGGTTGCGAGGTTATGCCTTCGCCTTCAAATCTCTGCTTGAAGCGTTCATACACTATGCGCTCATGGGCCGCATGCATATCTACCAATATCAGGCCATTGGCATTTTGTGCCAGGATGTAGATACCCTGTAGCTGTGCCAGGGCAAATCCCAGTGGCGGCATTCCAGACCCATGCTCCAGGTCCTGTCTGATCTCTTCCGTATCCTTTGGCGGAGCCTGAAATGCTCTGCTATAGCCACTACGCTGCTCTGACACACCAAGATTCAGTGGCCGATGCTGGAACAGTTGTGTGCTTGAGTCTACATCTGTTGCAGAGGCTGTGTTGTTGCCAGGCAATGGCGGAGTTGTATCTGGTGCCACCGGCTCAGTTTCATTACCTCCAGGGGCATCTTCAGCCAGGGCTCGTTGCAGAGTCCTGAAGATAAAATCATGTACCTGCCTGCTTTCACGGAAACGCACCTCTGACTTGGCCGGATGCACATTCACATCCACCAGCCTTGGATCCAGTTCCAAAAACAGCAGGTATGCCGGATGCCGACCGTGGAACAGTACGTCCTGATAGGCCATACGAACAGCATGTGTTATTACCTTGTCTCGCACCATGCGACCATTCACATAAAAATACTGCATATCAGCCTGGCTACGGTTGAATGTAGGTCGACCTACCCACCCGGAGAGACGCAGTCCTGCAGCTTCCATCTGCATGAAGAAGGAGTTTTCCAGAAAGGAGCTTCCTAAAACCTTAGCAACCCTGGCATCACGCTCGGCACTGGTGTGTGCTGCAGATAGGGAGAGCACCTCCCGTTGATTGTGCCGCACAACAAAACCAACATCGAAACGACTCAGGGCCAGACGCTTCAGCAATGTATCAATATGGCTAAATTCAGTACGTTCTGTCTTGAGAAACTTGCGCCGTGCCGGAGTGTTATAAAACAGATCACGCACCTCAATACTGGTTCCACCAGGATGGGCAATGGGAGCCGGATCACTCATATCCCCAACAGCTTCCAGAGACCAACCTGCATCTGCATCTTTCTGCCTGGAAGATATTGTAAGACGGGAAACCGAGGAGATACTGGGCAAGGCCTCACCTCGGAAACCGAGGCTACTCACCTGCTCCAGGTCCTGCAGGCTGCTTACCTTGCTGGTGGCATGCCGGGATAGTGCCAGGGCCAGATCATCTTTATGGATACCACTGCCGTTATCCCTGATTCGGATGAGTCTAATCCCACCCTGTTCTATATCTATCTCGATACGATCAGCGCCTGCATCCAGACTGTTCTCCAGCAACTCCTTGACCACTGAGGCCGGGCGCTCAACTACCTCACCAGCGGCGATCTGATTTATAAGTTGGGAAGGTAGTGCATGAATTCTCAAGGCGGCTTCTCATATCAGCATGGGTGCAAGTAAATTCACACCCATAAAGGTATGAACTATACACCTTTATTGAGCCGACTCCGATCCTGATTGCCGTTTATGGAATCTGCAGAACCTGCCCGACACGGATCACATCACCAGACAGCCCGTTGACATCACGCAGCCCGTTGACGCTTACCTGATACTGCTTAGCGATCATGGCCAGGGTATCACCACGGTTGGTTACATGTTTGCGCTTGACGGCAGGCTTGCGATTCATTTTCTGAGCAAGCCTGGTTCCTGGAGGTGGATTCTTATGAAAATAGTCCCTGATACCAGCCAGAATTGATCTGGCAAGTTTAGCCTGGTGTTTATGGCTGCGTAGACGTTTCTCTTCCGTGGGATTGGTAATAAAAGCTGTTTCCACCAGGATAGAAGGAACATCAGGTGATTTAAGTACCGCAAATCCGGCCTTCTGTACTGAGGTGTGGTGCACCTTGCCAATTCTCCGCATGCGACCCAACACCTTGGACGCTACATCATGACTGGCCTGACGGGTACCGGTCTGGGACAGGTCAAGCAGTACTGATGCCAGTACATCATCCTTGTCTTTAAGTTCAACACCACCCACCAGATCCGCACTGTTCTCCCGCTCCGCCAGCCAACGTGCAGCCTCACTGGAAGCTCCGCGGTTGGACAGTGTATATACCGATGAGCCACGTACCCGCTTATTACGAAAAGCATCGGCATGGATGGAGATGAACAGATCGGCCTTCTCACGTCGTGCCAAAGCAGAACGCTTTCTGAGTCGTAGATAGTAATCACCTTTACGGATCATAACTGGACGCATTCCCGGCTCTTTCCTGACCATGGCTTCAAGCTTGCGTGCAATAGACAACACTACATCCTTTTCACGGGTACCATAGGTACCAATCGCTCCCGGATCCTCACCACCATGGCCAGCATCGATGGCAATCACCACATCTCTAGCCTGCTGGAATTGTTTATACCGTTTGGTCGCCGCTTTTTTTACTGGCGCCTTGGCGATGCTCTGGGTACTAAACAGGTCCAGGACCAATCGATGCCCATATTCACGGTTTGGGGCCAGGGCAAAGATCTTGGGACGAATCCTGCTTTTCAGATCCAGAACTATGCGCAGGCTGTTGTTATGGCGCTTACTGCTACGGATTCTGCGTACAAAGCGGTCTTTGCCTTTGAAACCGGCAAGTGAGGTGTTCAATCTGGCATCGCTAAAGTCTATTACCAGGCGCTCTGGCTTACTCAGGGAGAATATCTTGTGCTTAACTGAGGCACTGGTATCGAATACCAGTCGGGTATGGTCGGGCGCACTCCACAGCCGCAGACTATTGATGCTGGTCTGCCCTGCCTGGAGGGAAAAACTAATTAGAAGCAATAGGATGGCAGCAATCTTGTTCATTTAATCAACCATCACACCAAAAAAACTTAAAAATATAGGAATAAAGCTAGCATGCAAAAGAAGAAATATCCAGTGTTTTCTTAAGGATAGCACACATTCCTAGTTTTAGTTATTAAGTTTATTTGTCATTTACTCCTGATACAGCCTGTAATATCTGCTCTCCTACAGCAGTTTTTGCCCTCAGATCAAGTTTTCGCCCCAGTGGCAGGTACTCAATATGGATAATCAGGTCCGGAACCGGTAGCTCTGTCTCCCCCTTCTCCGGCCACTCAACCAGCAGGGTTGCCCCTTCCTGCAGCAAGTCACGCAGCCCCAGATACTCCAACTCTCCGGCATCTGCCAGGCGGTACAGATCGATATGACAGAAGTTGGAGCCTGCTATTACGTATGGCTCCAACAGGGTATAGGTAGGGCTCTTAACCGCACCAGTATGGCCCAGCCCCTGGAGAAACCCCCTTACCAGGGTAGTCTTACCCGCGCCCAGGTCACCATGCAGATAGATAATAGTTCCCTGGGGACAGGCAGCGGCAAGTGTAGCCCCTATCTGTTCCTGCTCCTCCGGGGAATAGGCACTGAGGTTCAGCACTGCTCCATCTCCGGATTGATCAACTCCCGAATTAGAGGCATAAGATCAGCTGCCAGCAGACCACACTCTCCACTTTTTGCGGCCATATCAGCAGCAGATGCATGGATACAGACACCCATATTGGCGGCCAGCTCCAGGGAATGTCCCTGAGCCAACAGGGACCCGATCACACCGGTAAGCACATCCCCCATGCCTCCAGTTGCCATTCCAGGGTTTCCATCGGTACAGATACTTGTAGCCCGATCTTGGCCGGACTGTATCAAGGTGCCAGCACCCTTGAGCACCGCTACCCCACCAAACTTCATCTGCAGTTTGCGCACACTCTGGAACCTGTCGGCCTGAATATCTGCAGTAGTACACCCCAGCAGGCGGGATGCCTCACCCGGATGTGGAGTCAGCACCCAGTTATCGCGCTGCAATGGGTCAAATGCCAGAAGATTGAGGGCATCCGCATCCAGAACCAGAGGCAAATCCGTATCCAGTACCCTACCCAGAAGTCCTAGGGCCCAGTCCGAAGTGCCAAGGCCTGGACCTATGGCAACCACATCCACCTTCCTTAACAAGGGCATTATGTCCTCAGGAGCTGCCACACCATGACACATAAGTTCAGGTCGAGCCATATTCAGCTGGGCAGCATGTTCCTGACTGGTGGCAACAGAGACCAGGCCGGTACCACTTCTGGCGGCAGCCTCAGCTGCCATGCGTACCGCACCGGAAAAGCCAGGGGCACCACCTATTACCAGCAGATGGCCAAAGTCACCTTTGTGCGCAGTGCGCCTTCTTGGGGTCAAATGACCACTCATGGCACTCCAGCTTATCCTGGTGGCAGATGCACTCTCACTGGAGTAAACCCCGGAGGGAACACCCAGGTCATCAAAATGCAGTTCTCCACACTGTTCAGGACCATCACCGGTAAACATACCCTGCTTCAGCCCGATAAAGCTGATACTGGCATCGGCCTTCACTGCAGTACCCAGGATCTTTCCACTGTCAGAGTGCAGCCCGGATGGGATATCCAGTGCCAATACCGGCGCCCAGTGTTCATTGATGGCGTCTATTGCCTCGGCCCAGGTTCCGGTTACCTCACGCTCCAACCCAGTACCGAATACTCCGTCGACAATCACTTCGGTCTGCTCCGGCACCAACTGAAACGGTATGACTTCACCTCCCAGAGACAGAAAGGCATCAGAGTTGTGCCTGGCATCTCCAGACAGCTTTTCCGGGCTCCCCAGTTGCAGTACTCGTACGGCAATACCATCCTGCAGTGCCAGTCGGGCGACTACAAAGCCATCACCACCGTTATTTCCAGTACCGCAGACTATGGTTATATCCTGGGCCTCAGGCCATTTCTCACGCAGGAGTTTGTAAGAGGCTGTACCGGCACTCTCCATAAGGGTGAGGCTGGGAATGGAAAAATCCTCAATGGCAGTACGGTCCAGCTCCCGCACCTGCTCTGATCGATACAACTTTTCAGGCAGGCTTTCATTCAGTTTCAATGTTTTCATACCGATCCAGTAGGTTCCGCTATAGCAGGCAATATGGAATTGTATCTGAGAATTGCTGTCTAGTGGACGCCGATCCAACCCAGGAGCCTCTGATCAATTACAAACAATGATATAGTTTCACCGCTATGAAGAACGAAGATTATCTGCAGCTGGCCAGTAAGATAAAAAACTGGGGCCTGGAGCTTGGCTTCCAGCAGATCGGAATCACTGATACCGTACTGGACACTGCTGAAGTACATATGGATGAGTGGCTAAAAGCGGGCCATCACGGTGACATGGAGTATATGGCCAGTCATGGCCATAAGCGGAGTCGACCGCAGGATCTGGTGCCTGGAACCATCAGCGTTATTTCCGCCCGTATGGATTTTCTCCCCCCTGACACCAATCCAGAATCAGTACTCGATCACCCTCAGCAGGCATATGTTTCCCGTTACGCCCTGGGAAGAGACTACCACAAGCTGCTACGCAACCGACTGCAGAAGCTTGCTCTGCGTATACAGGAGGAGATAGGCACCTACAGCTTCCGGGTATATACCGACTCAGCACCGGTATTGGAAAAGCCCCTGGCGGAAAAGGCCGGTCTGGGATGGACCGGGAAAAACAGCCTGCTGGTAAACCGCTGCGCCGCATCCTGGTTCTTTCTGGGAGAGATATTTACTGACCTGCCGCTGCCTATAGACACACCAGAACGTAATCACTGTGGTACCTGCGACCGATGTATAGTGGCGTGCCCTACCCAGGCCATAGTGGCCCCCTATGAGGTAGATGCCAGACTCTGCATCTCCTATCTAACTATTGAACTGAAGGGATCCATCCCAACAGAACTGCGCCCGCTGATGGGCAACCGCATATATGGCTGTGATGACTGCTTGCTGGTTTGCCCCTGGAACCGCTTTGTGTCCCCCACCAGAGAACAGGATTTTCTTCCCAGAAACGGACTGGATGCACCGGACCTGATCGAACTGTTTGCCTGGAGCGAGGAGGAGTTTCTTAAACGCCTGGAAGGATCGGCTATAAGGAGAATAGGACATGAACGCTGGTTGCGTAATATTGCAGTAGCCCTAGGCAATGCAGAGACCAGCGATCAGGTCATCGCAGCACTACAGTCGCGTATGACACACCCATCAGAACTGGTGCGTGAGCATGTCACCTGGGCCATAAAGCAACATATCCAAGCCTGATTATCAGCTTTATTGAAGGAAGGGAGCGCAGTAGATCCACAATAGTGTTATGGATCAAACTACGCCCCTCTAAGGAGCCTCTGATCAATTCGCTGATGAGCCGAGTTTGTGTTCAAATGGCGATGATCGCAAGGCGTGGGGCGCAGGCCGCATGCCATAGCTATACGGCAAGCGCCACAACACAGCGAGCGCGCCATTTGGCGCAAACCCTT
>JANQEV010000089.1 GCA_028278145.1 Chromatiales bacterium
ACACCGTGCAGAAGATCCCATCCGGCGCCTGCGCAGCTATATGTTCAATCACGGCCTGTGGGAAGAGCAGAAAGAGTTGAGCTGGCGCCGGATGGGATCTTCTGCGCGGTGTGGGTCCACCTCAGCCTCAGGACGGTAGCGTATGGCGCTGTCTGCCGTGGTGTGATCACACATGCGGTAGGTCAGGGCCTCGATCAGAACTGCCTTGCCACCGGTGCGAATGGCATCCAGGGCCAGTTCAATGCGATGCTTCAGTGCAATGACGTCGTTGCCATCCACCTGTTCCCCATGGATACCACCGGCTATGGCCTTCTGGGCCAGGGTCTCGGCCCCACTCTGTTTCTCTCTGGGTACGGATATGGCCCATTGGTTATTGTTCACCACAAACAGCACCGGCAGTTGCCAGGCCCCGGCAAGGTTAAGGGCCTCATAGAAGTCACCCTTGGAGGTGCCGCCATCGCCAAGAATGCATACCGCTACCCTGGGCTGTTGGTGATACTTGAACGCGGTAGCCACTCCCACGGCATGAGCCGATTGGCTAGCTACCGGTACGCAGATGGGAAAGTCCTCGCGTGGTATCTGATAATCCATGCCGCGTTCATCCCCGCCCCAGTAGAGCAGGATCTCGGTCATACTGACACCGCGTTCAAACATGGCACCATATTCGCGATAGGACGGTAGCAATAGGTCCTCTTTACGCATGGCGGAACCGATGGCTACACCGATTGCCTCCTGTCCCAGAGATGAGGCATAGGTTCCCAACTGCCCGGTGCGTTGCAGGGCAACGGCCTTTTTGTCAAAGGTCCTGGTAAGTAGCATAGAGCGATAGAGCTGGATCAGGACCGCCGGGTCCTGGGCGAAGGTTGGTAGCTTGATGACTGCCTGGCCAAGCCGGTTCAGGTATTGGTGGTATCTGATCTGGAAACTGGCGACTGTTGCTCCATCCTTAGCTTGCTGCTCGCTATGCTGGTGGTTGTTGGATGTAGCCAGATGCAGGGTTGTTTTGTGAGTAGACATAGACCTCAGTCTCCATAATTAATATGTCGTACACGTTCAACTCCCCTTCCTATAAGTCAAGGATCGGTCTTCGGTTTTGTCAAGACCGATGGTTATCTATGGTTTATGTATCTGGTTTAATATCCAGGATCCTCTGTGCCATTACGTCGGCTTCATGGATCATGGTGTGGCCTGAAATGGCGGATTGTTTAAATAGTTTCCACAGGGTATCCAGCATGTGATTTAGCTGCAGTTCCCTCTTCTCCTTATCCCTGTTCAGAACGTGTATTAAACCACCGGAATTTATTACATAGTCCGGTACATAGACTATTCCACGCTGATGTAATATCTGTCCGTGGCGTCTCTCTTCAAGTTGATTGTTGGCAGCCCCTGCCACGATGTTGCAGTTCAGACGTCTGATGGTTGTGTCATTTAGCACGCCACCCAGGGCGCAGGGTGCGAATAAATCACACTCAGCTTCGTAGATGCCATCCAGAGACACTGTTGTGGCGTCAAACTCATCATGGCAGCGCTCCAGGTGTTCCGGGTTATGGTCGGAAACGATGATCTTTGCCCCATGGTTGTAGAGTTCTCTGGCCAGGGCGTATCCCACGTGTCCGGCGCCTTGTATCGCAACCTTGATACCATCCAGATTGTTACGCTGCAGAACCAGCTCCACGGCTATCTCTATGGCCTTGCGTACACCTCTGGCAGTAAAGGGTGAGGGATCACCGCTGCCACCATGTGCCACTGAAAGCCCTCTGACGTGAGCAGTGCTTCTGGCAATACAATCCATATCGGTGGTGCTGGTGCCGCTGTCCACTGCGGTGATGTATCTGCCACCCAGGGTTTCTATGAATTCACCGAATGCTTCGAAATAGGCTTCACGATCAACTATGGTCTCGGGCCTGATCAATACAGATTTACCGCCGCCGCAGGGAATCCCCGCCAAGGCGGCCTTATATGACATGCCACGTGCCAGATTGGCTGCATCCTCCACGGCTGCTGCTAATGATGGATAAGGCAGGCAGCGGCAGCCGCCGGTAGCCGGGCCAAGTTTTGTGTTGTGAATGGCAATGATTGCCTGCAGCCCGGTGTCCGGATCGGTCTTGATGTGTAACTCACTGCATCCATATGTCTCGGCTATAGCCAATATGTCATCCTGCTTCTGGATGCCATGGTTTGCTAGTGGTGATATGGCCTGTAAACCCGGTTGATTCATCTGTCTGACCTTTGTCTCGAGGACAGCTGGTTCACCTGCTTGGACCCTAAACTCGGCTTGAGGTTTCAGAAATTGGGGAGTGCCTTTATCGCTGAATCGTTGTGTTCCTAATGGCTGATTTGAGCCAAAACCCACCAAATTGGTCTAGATTTATCTGTATATACCCTGGATTACATTGGGGGTGACCGCTATGGTTGAAAACATTGATAACCCAACGGGTATGGATGGCTTTGAGTTTGTTGAATATACCGCCGAAGACAGCCATTCCCTGGAACGGCTTTTCCTGCAGATGGGCTTTTCTGCAGTAGCCAGACATCGCTCCAAGGATGTGGTGCTGTACCGTCAGGGAGGAATCAATTTCATAGTCAATCATGAACCGGACTGCTTTGCCCGGGAGTTTGCCAGGGCACACGGGCCGGCAGTGTGTGCCATAGGTTTGCGGGTACATGATTCGTCCACGGCCATGCAACATGTCCTGGAACTGGGCGCCAGAGAATTTGAGGGGCACCCTGGTCCCATGGAGCTGAATATTCCAGCCATTTATGGTGTGGGTGGCAGCCTCATCTATCTGATCGATCGTTATGGTGACAACTCCATCTATGACGTGGACTTTGTTCCGGTGGATACCGCTGTTACCGATTGGAAACCGGCCGGACTGCAGCTGGTGGATCATCTCACCAACAATGTACATGACGGCTGCATGGACCAATGGGCCGGTTTTTATGAGCGCATCTTCAACTTTCGTGAGATCCGTTATTTCGATATCCACGGCCAGCGCACCGGATTGCGCTCTCGCGCCATGGTCAGCCCCTGTGGCCAGGTGCGGATCCCCATAAATGAACCCACTGACCGCAAATCCCAGATCCAGGAGTATCTGGATCTGTATCATGGTGAAGGGGTACAGCATATTGCTCTGACCAGTGATGATATCTACTCCAGCGTTGAGGCTCTGCGTGCCAACGGTATCGAGTTTATGCAGGTACCGAATACCTACTACGAGTCGGTGCACGAGCGTCTGCCCTGGCAGCATGAAGATCTGGAGCGCATGCACAAAAACCAGATCCTGGTTGATGGAGGCAAGCGTGAAGATGGTGGTCTGTTGTTGCAGATATTCACCCTCACGGTGATTGGTCCCATCTTCTTTGAAATAATCCAGCGTAAAGGCCATGAGGGTTTTGGTGAGGGCAATTTTCAGGCCCTGTTCGAGGCTATAGAGCGTGATCAAGCCCGACGTGGGGTGTTGTAACAGTGGCCTCCCATAAGCCAATTGCACTTCCCCGTATAGAGGGCGTTGTCTCTCGGCAGGCCCATGTGGACCTGCCCGAAGGCAGCTATGAACGGGAGCTGGGCCGGGAAGGCTTTTATGGTCCTGCCACCCAGATGTACCACCGCCACCCACCCACCGGTTGGAGCAAGGTGGAAGGACTGCTGCGTCCACGGGCCCTGGATACCACCCGGTTGGAGCAGGAATCGGTATCACCCTGGGATGCCACCCTGTTGTTGAGTAATGCCTATACCAGAATCCGCTTCTGGCAGTGTCGCAATTCCATGGATCATCTGGTGCGCAACGCCGATGGTGATGAGCTGCTGTTTATCCATGCTGGTGCTGCCGAGCTCTATTGTGATTATGGACATCTCTCGTTGTGTGAGGGCGACTATCTGGTGTTGCCCAAGGGCACCATGTGGCGCCTGGATGTTTCCCAACCCCTTAAGGTGCTGTTGATTGAAGCCACCGCAGATAGCTACGGACTGCCGGAGAAAGGCATAGTGGGAGAACATGCCGTGTTTGATCCGGCAATGTTGGATACCCCGACAATTGATGAGTGGTTTCTGCAGCAGCAGGATGAATCCACCTGGCAGCTATGCATCAAGAAGCATGATGTTATAAGCCGGGTCCACTACCCATTCAATCCACTGGATACCATTGGTTGGCACGGAACCCTGATGCCGGTGCGTATCAACTGGAGGGATATCCGTCCCCTAATGAGTGCCCGTTATCATGTCCCGCCATCTGCCCACACCACATTTCAGACCGAGCGTTTTGTGGTCTGCACCTTTGTGCCGCGCCCCATTGAGTCCGATCCAGGTGCCCTCAAGGTGCCGTTCTTTCACAACAATGAAGACTATGATGAGGTGCTGTTTTATCACCACGGTGAGTTCTTCTCCCGGGATAATATTCATCCCGGTATGCTCACCCTGCATCCGGCAGGCATTACCCATGGCCCGCACCCCAAGGCATTTGAAACAGGGAAGCAGGCGTCCAGAACCGATACCGATGAAGTGGCGGTGATGATAGATACCAGAGATCCGTTGCAGGTGGCAGAGCTGCCGGATGGAATAGAGTGGCCTGGTTATGTGGACTCCTGGAAAGGGCAAGGGACATGAAGCTGGCCAGCCTGAGAGAGAGTGGTCCGGACGGTACCTTGGTGGTAGTAAGCAGGGATCTGGATAGAGCACAACAGGTTATGGATATTGCGCCCACCATGCAGCAGGCCCTGGAGTCATGGCAGAGTGTGGAGGCAAAGTTGCAGGAGGTGTCACAGCAACTCAATGCCGATGCTCAGGCAGGTTTCCCTCTGAACCATAAACACCTGGCAGCGCCCCTGCCTCGTACCTACCAGTGGCTGGATGGCAGTGTCTATCTGCCCCACGTGAAAAGGGTACGTAAGGCCAGGGGTGCCGGGCTGCCGGAACAGTTGCTCACAGATCCCCTGATGTATCAGGGTGCTGGTGACTACATGTTAGGGCCGCAGGATGATATCCCCCTGGCGGATGAGGAGTGGGGACTTGATTTCGAGTCCGAGGTAGGGGTGATAACCGATGCTGTGCCTATGGGAGTCGATCCAGATCAGGCCGCTGACCACATCAAGTTGCTGGTGCTGATCAACGACATCTCGCTGCGTAATCTGATCCCGTCTGAGCTGGCCAAGGGTTTTGGTTTTCTGCAGGGTAAACCAGCCAGTGCCATGTCACCTGTGGCAGTGACACCGGATGAGCTGGGGGCGTCCTGGGATGGTGGTAAATTACATCTGTCACTACGAACCTGGTTGAATGGAGCGTGGTTTGGAGACCCGGATGCCGGGCAGGATATGCAGTTCGATTTCCCAACCCTCATCAGCCATGCTGCACGCAGTCGCAGATTGTCAGCCGGTACCTTGCTGGGATCCGGTACTGTTTCCAATGCAGATACCAGGCGTGGCTGTTCCTGTCTGGTGGAAAAACGGGTGTTGGAGATCATAGAGTGTGGTGTGGCCAGTACCGAATACCTGAAACCTGGCGACCGGGTGCGAATTTCCATGCAGAATAGTGCCGGGCAGTCTATCTTTGGTGATATTGCACAACAGGTAATCACATGGAAGGTTTGACCCTATATACCTATTGCCGCAGCTCCTGTTCCTACCGGGTGCGTATTGCCATGGCGCTCAAGGGAGTGCCCTACAACTCCGAATATATTCATCTGCTGGAAGATGGGGGGCGGAACTGGAGCCAGGAGTACCTGGCCCTGAATCCCCAGGGGCTGGTCCCTATGCTCAAGGATGGCCCAGCTCTGCTTACCCAGTCTCTGGCTATCATTGAATACCTGGATCATACCTGTCCCGCACCACCGCTGCTGCCATCAAGTGTTCAGGAGCGGGCCTATGTACGCTCCCTGGCACAGATGATTACCTCGGATATTCAGCCCCTGAATAACCTGCAGGTGCTGGAGTATCTGCGGCATAAGCTGCAGGTTCCTGAAGATGATGTGATCGAGTGGTATTGCCACTGGACAAGTCAGGGGTTCCAGGCCATGGAACAGCGGTTGTCGCAATACGATTGCAATGGTCGCTTCTGCTATGGAGACACTCCAACCCTGGCCGATATTTGCCTGATACCCCAGGTGCATAATGCCCTGCGCTATGAGTGTGAAATGGCTTCCTATCCACTTATCACTGGCATATATGATCACTGTATGGGGATAGAGGCTTTTCAGCATGCAGCACCAGGGAATCAGGGGGATGCCCCAGAGCAGTCAGAAGGGGGTGCAGCCCAATAGTCTAAACTTACTGTCTAAAGGGGAGAGTTTTTTTAAGGACTCTTTGCCATGACACATCTGCATCATCAAGAGCTGGTAGAGTTTTCTCACCAGCACCATCTGGAAGGTTTGAGTGAGCCGTCCCTGGAAGCAATACTGGAACACCGTATCGGTTATACGGTGGAGAAAGGTCACGCCTTCCTGCACTTTCAGGAGCGTATAGATCGCGAGTTGTTACAGCATAAGATTATCACCAGCAATGCCTACACCGCATGGTTCAGCAAGGGTGAGCAGACCCAGAAACAGGTACGGGATTTTATTGTCCAGTTCTCGGTTTTCTCCAACCAGTTCCTGGTGGCGCAACTGCAGAAAACCATCAATGCCGACACTATAGATGGCATGCGTGCATCCAAGGAGATCCTGGCCAACGAGATCGGTGTGATCTTTAATGGCACCAAACCGGTAGCAGGTAAGGACATGGATCGGGAAGGTGATCCGGAACTGGTTTCCACCGAAGGCACAGTAGAAGGCGGAGTGTTCCGCTTCCAGGCGGCCCACTTTGAGTGGCTGAATCGCATAGCTGGCAAGCTGGGTCTGGATTTCTCTGACATAGGCCGACGAGTGCATGCTACTGCCTCAACCCTGTTCTACTGTGATGAGCTGATCCGGCTCTATGGCAGTCCAGACTATGCCATCTCCCAGGCCGCCAGCTATGCGGTGGAGAACTGGGCAGCAGCCGGTTTTTGGGATGAACTGGTGGAAGGCCTGGACCGTTACAATCATAGAACTGGAGAGTATCTACCCTTGTCGTTCTTCAGTTGGCACAGCCGGCTTGAGGCCCAGCATGCCCAACATACCCAGGAGGAGCTGGAAGAACTCTACTGCACCAGGAAGATCGATGAGGATATGTTCATTCGCATCGGAAATAAAATGCTGGATGGTGTGGCTGCATTCTGGAATGGGCTGGAACAGCAGCGTAAGTCGATAGTTTAATCAATGTCACATCACTATATGTGAACTCCGGAAACTACTTATCTCTGTTTTTCTGTCATGAAATTCTAATTGTGGTCTGGTTTAGATTGCCTGTTTTGTGACCAAAGCAGACGTTTTGGCGCTTGGTGTTGATTGCCGGAGCCGACACAAAGCTGACATATTGTATGCAATCGGGTGTTCAATATTGACATAGAAACCTGCTCCAAGTGTGGTGGTGCAGTCGGAGTCATTGCCTGTATTGAACATCCCGTGATCATCGACAAGTGACTCACCCACATGAATAAGAAGGCTGCATTGAATGAACCGGGGGTTATTGCCCGATACCTGTGTGCTACTGCAAGGGAAACTGTTCGTGTGTACGGTGCTACTTTGAATAATCTGGTTGGTGAGTTACATGTCTCAATCAGTGTGGGGTGGTGCGAATGGTTGAAAACAGATCGTGGTTTTGCATAACTACGCCTATGGCTGATTTGTTATAGGTTATGCTCGTCCATCATTATTGGAAATTCACCAGTGAAAGGTGCGGGCCTTTTAGGCAGTCTGTTCCTTATTAATATCCTGGTTTCATGCATTCCATATTGCTTCACCAGATTGTACAAAGTGCGTGCGTGCTTTTTACTCAGGCGAACACAGCCGTGTGATGTTGGCCTACCCAGTAGTTTCGTCTCATTTGTCCCGTGGATGGCGTACCCCTCTTCAAAGAAGATCGAGTGTGGCATGGGAGAGTTATCGTATTGTTCCGAGTAATGCATACGGGTCATCCAGTTTGGACGAAACCATCCAGTTGGTGTTTCATATCCACGGCGTGCGGAAGAAATTTTCCAGGTATATTCATGGTCCCCGGCTACAATTACCTCCATTTCCTGTTTGGATATGTCTATGCGTACATCAATAGCTACGTCCCGGGCCTGGGCAGCAACGGTGAAAAAAAATAGGGATAAGCAGCAGAGCAGTGTAAGAATACGTACTTTAACTACCCTATTAACTAATAGCTTTGCACCTTTCATAAGTTTGAAGCCTACGTTTAATCATAGCTTTTAGCACTGTCAGTATCTAAAACTAGCTTATAATGCAGGAGTTATGAAGGGTAACAACTTTTTCTATTCTATCGCTCTCCAACGAAAAGGTTTGCTGTAAGCAGAGCCCTGGCGGGGTTTTCTACATCTTGTATTTTTTCGTATTAGCTGAAAAGGCATATTGATAATTCTTAATGCAAAACCAGACCTGATGAATGTAGCATGAGCGTTGTCCAGATGTTTGCTAGAGGACGTTACCTTGCTAGTACGAGCACGTTATACCTATACTCAGGAAGAACAGATTGAGCTGTGTAAGGAAGAGGTTGAGCGCCTGTCACCTCCGACCAACGATTATGAAGCCGGTATGCTAAAGATGTTTCAGAAGCTCCTGGAAATGTTGCAGGGCGATTAGGGGCTGGCTTATAGTAGATTCAGCTATGGTTCTCCCATGCGGGGAGGCGTATTTCATGGCCGACCGTTTTTGGCGCACTCCGGAAGTTGGAGCTAAATTCTTGTAGGTCTGCTTTGTGCCGCAAAGGGACTATCAACTGATTTCTGCTATGAAGATCGCTGTGAGACTCTAAGCTTTACTCCCAGAAACAGGCTCTGGCGTTATATTTTGCAATAGGTTTGTGTCGCCACTAACCGAGCAGTTCTGTTCTTATTCCTTTAGACCAGTCCGTTACAAACTCGATAATCGAATCTATCAGATCCTGTTCCTGCTCTTTTCTATTGATGGTGCAATGAATGACAATATAGTTGTTATCTTCATCTGTGGTTATAGACCAGGTCAATGCATTGGGGCACTTGGGTAATGAAAATCTAACTCCATACTCCAGCTCCTCTCGATTGACTGTGAATTCACCCCATAGGCAGTAAATGACTCCTGTTTTACCTTCATCTGAAATCACCGAATCGATGGAGGCGCACAGTTCAGGAAGATGCGCTATTGTTACTAGTTGTTTCAGCTGTTCTTTATCCAGCTTTGAATTTTCAACCTGTTCAAAGAATTCCATACTTTGCCGCCTCTTTACATATCTACTGGAACAAAGACAAATCACTTATCGCTTAGTTTAAGTTCTATTATCGATACTACTGCAGCTATTTTAGCTGACCTATTAATTAGAGAGATTTCAAATGACAAGGTGTCTATTAACCTCAGGTTGCATCTAGATGAATGGCAATTACGCAAAGCTTGGTATGTGGTACCTTAGACTAAAACATAATTGCGCCGACAGGCCGTGGTTGATTTAATCTGATAGCCTAATCACAGCACCATGACAGTGTTAAATACGACAGACTAAATTAGACAATAGTATGACAGAGATCCACCAACATATCCGTGCCTACTATTCTCCTGAGGACCTGTTCAACAAAATCAAGTCAGCACTTGTTGAGTCAGGACGTGGGCTGGAAAACCTGACCTTGGATGATCTGCAGCCTGTAGACGAGTTCCACATCCGTGGACAAGTTGCCACAATGGAGTTGATCAAGCTCTCTGGTTTTAGTGCTGACATGCACATACTAGATGTGGGTTGCGGCATCGGTGGTTCTGCTCGGCGTCTGGCAGATGTTGTCGGCTGCCGGGTAACCGGGGTTGATCTGAGCGAATATTACATCGCAACCGCAGACGCACTCTCCAGTCTGGTAAACATGGAAGACAAGGTAGAGTTTCGGGCCGCTAACGCATTGGATCTGCCTTTTAGTGATGCGGTATTCGACGGCATTTGGTCTATCCAGATGAACATGAACATCATCGATAAGGTTGATTGGTTACGGGAGCAGTATCGGGTGCTGAAGCCAGGTGGGCGGCTAGTATTGTACGAGGTGTGCGGAAACGTCAATGTACCACCCTACTTTCCGGTGCCGTGGGCGCAGGATTCAACCATGAGCAATTTAGCGTTACCGGAAGTGTTTAAAGACCACATCGTCGCGGCCGGTTTTAAAATCGAAGCCTGGAATGATAAGACTGCTCTTGCCCGCGAGGCATTTTCCCAAGTCCAGGAGCCGTGTGACAACCATGAACTACCTGAGCTAGGAGTTCACCTTTTAGTGGGAAGGGATATCCTGTACAAAGCCTATAACCTGAGACGGAACCTTGAGGAGAAACGTGTCAGTCTGATTGAGGCGGTGGCGTTTAAACCTGTTGATGGTTAATTAATCTTAGTAATTCATATTGGCGGCTGATGCTTTCAAGCGTTACGGATTGAATGGCAACTGTTGGCACACTCTAGGAATTGGAGTTGACGGTCTGTGGGTCCGCTTTCTGGTAGCAGACACTTTAATCCTGGAGTTTTGGTCCGTTTGGTGCCGATAGCAGCTAAATAAATCCAGAACTGTTTTAGTTCCTCAATAAATCTTTTGCTGAATTCAGCCATAGGTGTTTACCGTGTTAGGGGGTAATCAATCCGATGGAGGGCGGCCTTTTCGGTAAAAATGAATGTGTAGGTACCAGATGGCAAACCACGAGCCAAACACAAATATAGATCCCACGGCATCTGGAACGTACATCATGCCGTTGAGATGCCCGCTGATGGCGAATATCAACGCCATAAAAAAAAGCGTCGATAGAATGTACAGAATGGCGCGCATCATAAAACTCCATGATTGTTCTTAGTTTGTTTTAATCTAGCACACATCCTTGCCAATCGCAGAATGGATCGTTCTCGCCACAACTCATTCTGCTGAGTGGCCAGAGTTGAACCATTCAGGAACAAAACAACGGTTAAAGAAGTAATATTGTGCAAACCCCACTATCGTGTAGTGCTTAGTCTACATGGAACGACGGTAGTGTCCTGCCACCTGGTATAGGGCCGAGGTGATCTGGCCCAGTGAAGCTACCCGCACTGTATCCAACAGCTTAGCAAAGACATTGTCTTCTCCAGCTGCACACTCTTGCAGTGATTTTAAGGCATCCTTAGCAGCTGCTGCATGGAGGCTCTTGAATGCAGCAACGTCCCTTACCTGTGCATCCTTCTCCTCAGCTGTGGAGCGGATCAACGGTGCATCACATGGGTCAATCTCGACATCACTGTCTGTAACGAATGTGTTAACCCCAACTATGGGCAGGCTGCCATCGTTTTTGCGCTGCTCATAGTAGAGGCTCTGTTCCTGGATGCGGCGGCGCTGGTACAGGGACTCCATGGCAGCCAGTACGCCACCGCGCTCTGAGATGCGTTCAAACTCTACATACACAGAGGCCTCTACCAGGTCGGTAAGTTCATCTATCAGGAAAGAGCCCTGCATACTGTTTTCGTTTGCTGCCAATCCATATTCACGATTAATGATCTGCTGAATGGCCAATGCCCTGCGCACCGTCTCTTCGGTAGGGGTGGTAATGGCTTCATCCGCTGCGTTGGTGTGCAGGCTGTTGCAGTTGTCATTTATGGCGTACAGGGCCTGCAGGGTGGTGCGAATATCATTCAGGCTAAACTCTCTGGTATGCAGGCTGCGGCCAGAGGTCTGGATGTGATATTTCAGGCGCTGACTGCGCGGGTTGGCCTGGTAGTAATCACGCATGGCATAGGCCCAGATGCGCCTGGCCACGCGTCCGATCACGGCATACTCTGCATCCAGGCCATTGCTGAAGAAAAAGCTGAGATGGGGGGCGAATTCATCTATGTGCATACCGCGGGCCAGGAAATACTCCACCAGGGTGAAGCCGTTGGCTAGGGTGAATGCCAGTTGAGTCACCGGGTTGGCCCCGGCCTCGGCGATGTGATATCCACTTACCGAAACGCTGTAGTAGTTGTGCATGTCATTGTTGCTGATAAAACCCTGCACGTCTCCCATCAGGCGCAGGGAAAACTCGATGGGGAACAGGCACTCGTTCTGGGCCTGATCCTCTTTCAGGATGTCTGCCTGCAAGGTGCCGCGTAACTGGCTGAGTGTGTCATGGCGTATCTGTTGATATGTCTCTGCATCCACTACATCAGCTCCGGATACTCCGAGTAGACCCAGCCCCAATCCATCATGACCTTCCGGTAGTTGTCCACGGTAGGTGGGTTGTGGTTGGTTTTTGTATAGTTGTTGTATGTACTTTTCTGTCTCTTCCCATTTGCTGTTATTGTGTAGCCACTTTTCCACCTGCTGATCAATGGCCGTGTTTATAAAGCAGGCCAATGCAATGGCTCCTGGACCATTGATGGTCATGGATACCGAGGTGTTGGGTAGGCACAGGTCGAAGCCGGAATAGAGGCGTTTAAAGTCATCCAGGGTGGCCACGGAGACACCGGACATGCCGATGCGTCCGTAGATATCCGGGCTGGAGGAAGGGTCCTCTCCATACAGGGTGATGGGGTCAAAGGCGGTGGAGAGGCGGATGGCACTCTGACCGCGGGCCAGAAAGTGGAAGCGGTTATTGGTGTTCTCTGCGGTTCCAGCGCCGGCAAACATGCGTGCCGGGTCTTCAGTTGTGCTGCGATAGGGGAATACGCCAGCTGTGAATGGGAACCTGCCGGGCAGATTCTCTTTCAGCATGAAGCGTAGCTGTTCACCCCAGTCACGGGTACGGGGCAGGGCGATCTTGGGTAGCTCGGTGTGGCTTAGTGTGGTGAAGAAGTTTTTGCCTGCATACTCCCGGCCCCGGACCTGGTAATGGTACTCAGCCTCCATATACTTTCCTTGCAGTTGTGGCCAATGACGTAATAGCTGCAGCGATTCTTCGCTCAATCCATCCAGGGCCTGCATATAGTTCTGTCGCAACTGCTGCATGCTGGCATCGGCGTCATCGGTTGTGTCACTGCTGTATGGTGTCAGTGGTTCCGGCAATAGAGGGTCATGCAACTTGCCCAGGCTTCTATAGCAGGCCTGGGCCAGGGTGGCCAGCTCGGCCTGGTCTTCGATATGGGTATCCATATCCTGTCCCTGGATGGCTATCTCGGCCAGGTACTGCCTGCGATTGGACGGGATAAGAGTGCGCTTGTC